>JACZKK010000190.1 GCA_014860115.1 Ignavibacteriaceae bacterium | reverse complement strand
TTCCTTCAATCCATTTGCTTCTTTGATAAACATATCGTTAGAAGTTGATGGATTATACTTCAAAAAATAATTTGAGCCATCAATGATTGTAACTTTGAATGCATCACTGATACAACCGCCGGAAAGGGAAGTGAAGCTTTTAATTTTACTCCCAAGCTTTTCTTCAATTCTCGCTTTTATTTTATCTTCTGATATCATCTTCAACTTTGTTTAGTAATCCTTCAACTGAATCTTCAAGTATATCTAGAACATACTCAAATCCATCACTGCCGCTGAAATAAGGATCGGGAACTTCGTCGACCTTTAGTCTAGTTCCAAATATTACCATCTTGAAAACTTTGTCTTTATAGTTATTATTTCTATCGAGTGAGGTGATCTCGCTATAGTTATCATCATCCATTGTTACGATGTAATCAAAATATTCGAAGTCATTTTTTGGATTAAATTGTCTTGCACGACTATCGAGTTTATATCCTCGTTTCGAAGCGTGCATAATCATTCTTGGATCGGGTAATTCGCCGGTATGATAATCAAGAGTACCAGCGGAATCGATTTCAATCGTTCCATCCAATCCTCTATTCTCTAAAAACTTTTTTGCAATTCCTTCTGCAGCAGGAGATCTGCAAATATTTCCCATACAAACAAACAAGATTTTTTTCTTTTTCAAACCGATTCATCCCCGAAAAATGTAACAACAACACTCCTAATTCCGGCATGATTACGATGTTCGCACAAATAAATACCTTGCCAGGTCCCAAGATTTAATTTTCCGTTTGTTATTGGAATAGTCAAGAAACTTCCGATTAGTGTTGATTTTATATGTGCGGGCATATCATCTGCGCCTTCCGAGTTATGATCGTACCACGGTTCATTTTCTTTTACGGTACGGTTAAAATATTTTTCCATATCGGAGCGAACATCAGGATCACAATTTTCGTTCAACGTGATTGATGCTGAAGTATGCTTGATCAAAATATGCATCAATCCAGTTTTGATTTTTTTGATTTCAGGAATTTGTCCCAGAATTTCATCCGTGACAAGATGAAACCCTCTTCCTCGTGGTTTTAATGATATTTCTTTTTGAAACCAGTTCATTTTATTTGTTCGACTTCAATATAAATACTGTGGGGAAACTTATAGTTTTTTATGCCTAAACATTTACCGTAAACTGTAATAGGTGTTCCAACTGTTAATGTTAAGACTTTCGCTTCAATTTCTTTATTCATCAATATGCAGTAAAGTTTTAGTTCATCACTCGTTGTTCTCAGTTCAAGCAGACTTTTATCACTTTCGAATTGAAGGAATGCTTTTAATTCCCCCGTTAGCTCTATTTCTTTGTTTAGAAACCTTTTGTCTGAAGCGGAAATATCCAAGCTATAATTGTTGACTAGCTCATCAACACTCACTTTTATGTTTTTATCTTGTAGAACAATAAAAAAAAGAACGAAAAGGATAAGCAGCAGCATAACTACGTTTGCATATTTCTTTTTCTTCTTTCTCAAATTCTTGCCCATTTTTTTTCTTTTTGATGGCTAAATTAATCCTTTAAAGCAAAAAAGGCGAATCGGATGATTCGCTTTTGAATTAGACTATTATGGAATAGATAAGAATGTAGCACAGACTATTAATCTGTGCTACGAAGTATTTAAGTTACCTTATCAATATCATCTTCTTCGTCTCTACAAAACTTACTGCTTTCAACTGATAGAAGTACACTCCGCTCGGCAATGCTGTAGCATTGAATTCTACGTTATGGTAACCAGATTCTTTCTCCTCATTCACAAGCATAGCCACTTCCTCACCGATAGAATTTAATACCGCAATCTTAACTTTACTCTTTTCTTTTAATCCATATCCGATTGTTGTAACAGGATTGAATGGATTCGGGTAATTCTGCTCAAGCAAATATGAATTAAACGTTCTTAACTCAATTTCAATGATATCTGAATATTCATATCTGCCCAGATAATCAATCTGCTTCAGGCGGTATGAGTATTTCCCGTCGGCTAGAATTTTATCTCTATATGTGTAATCCTGCCTTTCAGTTGTTGTCCCTTTTCCATTAACGAAACCAACCGAGGCGAAATCACTTCCTTCAAAACTTCTCTGCACTTCAAACAATTGATTATTAATTTCAGTTGCAGTTGACCAGTTGAGTATTACTTCCTTACCGTTTGATGTAGCAGTGAATGAAACGAGTTCAACTGGAATCGGAATGAAAGGGGAAGATGTCGCAAGTCCCATTTGCAAGAAAGAACCATTTCCGCTATACCACATCCACAAAGAATCCCCTATTAATTTTACGCTGCTAGCTTCTACCTTTTCCCCATCCCACATTCCGGGTGATGGAGACAAGACTGGATTTTGTGAGTGTTTTGTCCATTGTGTAATACCATCAAAGGATGTTGCTAATCCAACTTCAACCGTGCCCCAATAACCAACGTTTGTACCAGCATAGTACATATAATACATATTATCATTAAATAATACCTGTGGATACCAAACCCACTTGCCGTCCCATAATCCGGTAACTCCGGGTTCCAATACAGGATTATTAATTGTATCTCTTTGCCACGAAATACCATCCACTGATGTTGCATATCCTATATATACTTTCCCATTAGTTAAGGCTGTAGTAAATCCAGAGTACCAGATTTTATAACCACCAGAAACCGGCATTACGTAGCAAGCCATTACTCCGCCTGCTTCCCAAGGATCTGTTCCGGATTCAAAAATTGGATTTGGTAGTTTAGTCCAATTAATACCATCCAGAGAAGTGGCATATCCGATTTTGCATTGATTATAATCGGGAGGACTTGAAGAGTACCACATTTTATATTGCCCATTTTCCCGAATCACAAAAGGAAATTGAACACTGAATTGATCCCAAGTTCCACTTGTAGGAGTAAGAACGGGAGTTGGATGCAAGTCCCAGGATATACCGTCTACAGATTTTGCAAAACCTATCTTGTAAGGGAAAACTGGATTGCCAGCTGTTCCTGAAAACCACATTTCATATCTGGAAGAATCAGCGTTGTATAATACGCTTGCTTCGCATACGTTCCGGTTCCAGGAGCCGGGGGCACCATTTAATAAACTGAGAGGATTACCCGGATATTTTGTCCAGTTTACCTGTGCAAGTAAATCGGCATTGCTCAATAGCAAAACAGTAATGAGCAAGAACAATTTGAAGAAATTAATTCGCATTGTAACCCCCTAGTTATGGATGATTAAATATTTAGTTATAGAGTTATTTTATTAAAATCATTTTCTTCGTTTGTAAAAACTCTCCTGTTTTCAACTGATAGAAATAAACTCCGCTCGGTAAATTCTCTGCATACCAAGTTAACTCATAAGTTCCTGCTGTTTTTTCTTCGTTGACAAGAGTTTCAAGCTCTTCTCCGAGTGTGTTAAATATTTTTATTGTTACTTGCGATAATTTTGGAATTGAATATTTTATAATTGACGTGCTATTGAAAGGATTAGGAAAGTTCTGTTCAAGAATAAATTCTGTTGGTTTAGTTATTTCATCTTCAACTGAAGTAACTATTTCGGAGAGTGGTCTTCTCCAAACACCATTTCCTGTACCAGCATATATGAAACCGTTGTTATCAAGAGTTAGTGCTAGAATATTTAAATTCGTTAAACCCTCATTTCTTGAACCCAAGCTATCACATTCATCAGTGAACAAGAATACACCTAAACCTTCAGTGCCTATTAACATTCTTTCTTCTAAACCTAACGAGCAAGATAGCCCTACTGTAATTTGAATTGGAAATGTGGATTTTTTTGTCCAAGAACCTCCCATATCAGTGGATATATGAATCTCAGGTGGATCTCCACTGAAAAATGTTCCTGCTTCTAAAATATTACCATTTGAAAAAAGACCAAGTGCAGTAAAAGTTTGTAGTGGAGGTCCTAATATTAGTGCCCAGGTATTTCCATCGTCTGATGAGTAGTTTGTAGCCCAATCACCACCAGTTATACCAGCAGACATTCCTATTGTAATCACGAATTGTTCTCTAAAATCAAATAAAAGCCCGCCTAAGACACTCATTCCTGGTGTAGTCCAGGTTACACCATCATCACTTGATCTGGCAATCACATCTTTATTAAAAACACCTATGAAAGGAGTTATATCACAAAAAACATTACCTGTAGGACTAACCGTAATATGATCTTGCCATCCCCCCGTAGGAATTGAATCTACCAGTTGTTCCATTATGTTAGACCATATCCAGGTGTTACCATTATCTGAAGAAGATAATAGAGCTCCGTAGGAATAAGGATAAGGATTGTATTGCCTTAAACTATCCCAAACCATAAATATTTTCCCCGTTCCTGATATTGCAATATCAGCCGCATTTGAGTCAACAATCATTGTCCAATTTGTTCCGCTGTCAATGGATCGATATAGTTTTCCACTATCTGAAGTAACTGCAAATATATTTGAATTTTGCACAGCAATGTCCTTAATGCTTTCATCATTAAGTCCAACCTGCACCCACTGCGTAAAACACAATTGCGTTATCAGCAAAAAGAGAAACGAAGTTTGTATTAAAGTTTTCATTGTAGTCTTCCTTATTTTTTTATTTTATGAATAACATCTCCATTTCGTTTTTGTAGTCGCCCGCTTCAAGACGATAGAAAAGTACTTCCTCTTGTGGATTCCCGCTTTCGCGGGAATGACACGCAGTGAATTCAATCTCATAAGTGCCGGGATTCTTTACTTCATCAACGAGTTTAATTATCTTTTCATTTTTTTTATTATAAACTGCAAGCAGCACTCTTGTTCGATAAGCCACGCAGTATTTAATTGTCGTTCTTTCCTTGAAAGGATTGGGGTAATTTGGGCTGAGATAAAACTCTGAAGGTTCTAATTCGTTTAAAAATAAATTATTTGAATGACTATACACTTCAAACCTGCTCTGGACTTAATGACCATTTAAAAAAGATATATTTTCTGTTTATATAGTAAGATTTTTAGGAGGGGAATTCTACCAGCCACTTGTAAAAAACTTACACTGGTGTCTTTTATGCACTAAAAACACTTGCATAATCATCAACTCTTGTTGATTTTCAGATAGAATTGTGACTATTAGAAAGATATTGAGATGGGACTACGCCGAATTGTTTCTTAAAAGCTTCCGAGAAGTATGCCGGGTTATCAAAACCGACTTCCAATGCTATCTCGGAGAGATTTCCGAATTTCTTTTCTATAAGTTCTGCAGCTTTCTTTAGTCTTATTCTCCTTATAAAATCACGGGGCGGTTCACCTGTTAATGCAACTGTTTTCTTATTAAGGAGTGATCTGCTTATTGCTAAATTTTCTGCAAATTTTTCTACAGTAAATGAATTATCAGAAATGTTTCTGTGTATTACTTCAAGTGCCTTGAGCAGAAACTTTTTATCAACAGATGTTATCTTCTTATCATTTAATTCGAGCATTCCCTTCTTCTTGAAATGCTGGTGAAGTCTCTTTCTTTGTTCTATAAGATTTTTTATTCTGGCTCTTAACTCATCCGGTTCGAATGGTTTCATCAAATATTCGTCTGCACCGGTTTCGTATCCTGCCAGTTTGTCTTCCTTTGCTGCTTTTGCTGTTAGCAGGATTACGGGAATATGACTCGTTCGTTCATCAGTCTTCAGCTTTTCGCATAACTTAAATCCATCCATCTTAGGCATCATAACATCACTCACAATTAAATCTGGTATTTGCTCAATGGATTTATTCCAACCATCTTCACCATCTACTGCATCCAGAACTCTGTATTCTTTTTTCAAGTTATCTTTGATATAAACTCTAACGTCGTAATTATCTTCAACAATTAATAACAAGGGAAGTGAATCTTTTTCTAATAATTCAATATCAATTTTATCTTCAACTTTTCTCTGAATATCCTGCTCAGACTGATTCATCATTATCTTAATATTCTCCGATTCTTCGCTAATCTCTTCAGGTCTTAAATGATCTTTGCCTAATGGCAGGATAATTCTAAAAGTAGAACCTTTTCCTGCTTCACTTTCTACTTCGATTTTACCTTTATGCAATTCAATCAACTCTTTCGTCAACGATAATCCGATTCCAGTCCCTTCTTGTTCACGTGTATGACTCCCATCCACCTGGTAAAAACGATCGAAGATTTTTGAAATCTTTTCTTTTCGAATTCCAATCCCCGTATCGCGGATAGAAATTTCCACAATGCTGTCATCCCGAACTTGGTTCGGGATCTTTGGATTGACTGAAGAAGCTGAAACAAGTTCAGCTTGACGATTGATAGCAATTTCAATTCTACCTCCCTCGGGAGTAAACTTAAATGCATTGGATAGAATGTTAGTGATTATCTTCTCAAACTTATCCCTGTCTACGTATACAATTATTTCATTCTCGGTGGAATTGAATTTAAGTGTAATTTGTTTTCTTTCAGCGTAAGAAGTAAATGATAAAGTCAATGCTTTTACCACCGGAACTATATTCTGAGGAACAGTCTGCAGCTTCATATTTCCTGATTCAAGCTTTGATATATCAAGCAATTGGTTGACCAATACGAGCAGTTTATTAGCATTCTTATGAACAAGACTTAATTCGTTTTTTGTCTTCT
>JACZKK010000189.1 GCA_014860115.1 Ignavibacteriaceae bacterium | reverse complement strand
TATTGGCAACGAGCGTGACCTTCCTTCAGTTTATTTAAGTGATAATGCATTTAAAGAAATTTATGGTAATGATTACGAAGGAATACCAGTCTCTGGCGGATCATTCAAAATCACAAATAGTATGATTATCCCTGAAACAGAAAGCAGGGAAGTTGAAACAATCAGCGGAACTTTTCTTTTTGAAATTACGATTAACGGTTTGCTTTGTGCAAGCATCGGAAGTCACCTTGGTTTACCTGATTTGTTTGATACTGAAACCGGTTTAAGTGCTATCGGAAGATTTGGATTGATGGATGGACAAAGTATCTTCGCTTATCTCGGAACTTATCCGCCAGAACCATCACCTTGGGAAAAAATATATTTGTCAGAAAAATATAACTGGAATATTCCTTTTAGCACAATTTCATTAGAAAATACTGAAGTTGAGATTGTTACAAATCTTGCTGCCACGCTGAGCGATACTGTGATTCTTAAAGTTCCTCTCAATTCCTCTGAATATTATTTGATTGAAAACAGAATTCGGGATGCATACGATAATGGTTCAACGATTACATACACAATAGGCGATGTTGTTATCACGAAAACTTTTCCCAATGATACAACCGGATACAGAAGCTTTGATGTTGATTCACTCTCAGGAGTTATTATTGATGTTGATGAATTTGACTGGGCTGTTCCCGGGAACGGAATCGTTATCTGGCACATTGATGAAAATGTAATTAACGAAAAGATCTCAGAGAATAAAGTTAATACTGATAAAACCCGGCGCGGAGTTGATGTTGAAGAAGCAGATGGTGTGCAGGATATCGGTGAAGTATTTTATACAATTTTCGGTGACCAGGTAATTGGTGAAGGATTTGAGGAAGATTTCTGGCATGCTTCTAATCCCTCCGAGTTATTTACAAACCGTTTTGCAAAAGACACACGACCAAATACACTTACCAACACAGGTGCTAACAGTTTAATCACAATTAAGAATTTTTCTGGGATAGATAACCGAATGAGCTTTAGAGTTGAGTTTGGTGATTCTACTATAAAACAGTTTTTAAATACCGATTTTGGATACGTATACTTAACAAATCTTAATGTAGTAGAAGACGGGAATGAGATTAAATTTGCTATTCTGGAAGACGGCAATCTTCTAATCACTGAAGGGATTAATGTTTTAGATTATGTCCCTTATTTTTCACATCTGACTAAAACAGCATCATTTAAACAAGATGATAGTCTTTACGTAATAGGTTTAAATTCGAGTGCGATGAGAGTGAATTATTGGTTTGATGATGGTAACAATAGGTCTTCCGGTGGATTTTCAACTAACAAATTTTTTTCAACTCCTCCAACTATTCGCAAGAATTCTAATTCAGAACTTGAATTATTATTCGGATCTAATGGTATACTATACATTTATGATCTAAACTCGATTGTAAACGATAATCCTATATTAAAAGACAGCACTATTTTACAACTTACTAAACCCATAAAAAAAATATCTTGCTCCGCAGATGATATTGCGATTATAGATGATCATAATCTGTATTTAAATAATCAGAATATTTTTAATGATGAAGATGATCGTTTAGCTTACTTGGTTACTACTTTTGATAAAAACGGAAACTTTGTCTCTATTGTTCAGTCACAATCAAGGTTAATTAGAGTATTTGAAGAAGAAAAATTATTGTCTACAATTCAGCTACCCGCTAATGCTAATCCTGGATTAGCATTAGCGGATCTTAGAAATGATGGGACAAACTATATTATTGTAACTGCTGGAAATGAAATTTTGGCTTACAATTTTGCAGGATTTCTGGCGGATAATTTTACTTTGGAAACATCGGAGGATGGAAATATTTTAATTAGTTTAACTGCCGACATAGCTGGTGATGCAAAATCAGATCTAATAATTTCAAAAAATAACCAGAGTTTATTTGCCTTTGAGGGAAGTAGTGGAAACGCAGTGAGTGAATTTCCAATTTCATTTAGTTCATCTAGTTACCCCGTGTTATTTAGATATAATAGCAAAATATGTATTGCCGTCATAGATGAAAATACAATTCTTAAGGCTTGGTATATTTCTCCAATCATATCACAGTTGGACTGGTCTGAAGAATATGGTAATCCGCAGAACACTTCATTCATAGATGCAGCAGAAAACACAAACAGGATAAACGAATTCTTCCCTGAAAACAGAGCTTATAATTATCCGAATCCGGTTTATGAAGGAACAACAAACATCCGTTATTACGTTGCCGAGGATTCAAAGATTAGCATAAAGATTTTCGATCTTGCTGGCGACTTTGTTGCAGAGTTGAATGATGACGCACAGGGTGGAATGGATAATGAGACTGTCTGGAATGTTGGAGATATTCAAAGCGGAGTATATCTCGCAAGGATTGAAGCAAACAGCACAAGCGGAAAAACAGAACAAGCGGTTATTAAGATAGCAGTTGTTAAGTAAGATTTTCCTATGTCATTCCGAACCTGCCTTGCCGGTAGGCAGGCTTGTTTCGGAATCTGACGAGAATAAAAGATGCTGAAACGAGTTCAGCATGACAGTAAACATAAATGAAAGTTATTTAGAACCTATCAATAATTCTACAATCTGATTATAAATGCTTTTCTTAATGAAGAAACTATTTTTTGTTTTAATCGTATTACTTTTTTCAAGAAATTCATTTGCTCAATTCACTGAGTTTCATCCTGAACTGGACTGGTTCACAATTAAAGGCGAACACGTTGAAGTTCATTACCACAACGGGGCTGAAAGAACAGCAAAAGTTATTGCCAAGATAGCTGATGAAGTTTGGGATCCGATTTGTTCTCTATACGATTACGAGCCAACCAAAGTTCACTACGTAGTAAAAGATATAGACGACTACTCAAACGGTGCTACTTACTTCTTCGATAATAAAATTGAGATATGGACAAGTGCACTGGATTTCGATTTAAGGGGAACACACAACTGGCTTCGGAATGTAATTTCACACGAGTTCACTCACCTCGTTCAGCTTCAGGCTGCGATGAAACTATCCCGTTCGATTCCTGCTGTTTTCCTTCAACTAATAAATTATCAGGAAGAAAGAAGACCGGACTTACTTTATGGTTATCCCAACTACGTAATTTCTTATCCAATTGCATCTGTGAATGTTCCAGCCTGGTTTGCTGAGGGAACTGCTCAGTATATGCGTCAGGAGTTTGATTATGATAACTGGGATGCTCACCGCGATATGATTTTAAGAAGTTACGTTCTCGATGGCAATATGCTCACCTGGAATGAAATGGGAGTGTTTGGAAAAACGAGTCTCGGCAATGAATCGGTTTACAACTCAGGATTTGCACTGACACGATACATCGCCCAGCAGTATGGCGAAGATAAGTTGAGAGAGATTACAAAAAAACTTGGCAAGCTTGGCAATTTCACTATTGATGCTGCCTTTGAAGACGTTCTCGGTAAAGATGGAAATGAGATTTATACTGAGTGGAAAAATTTCCTTCTTGAAGATTATATAAAGCGAACTGAAAAGATAAAATCGAATTTAGTTGAAGGTGAGAAGATCGCTGATAAGGGTTTTGGAAATTTCTATCCGACTTTCAGCCAGGATGGAAAAAAGATTTATTACATTTCTAATAAATCATCAGACTACTTTAGTCCTTCTTCTATATTTGAATACGATCTCGAAACAAAAACAGAAAAAGCATTAGTCAGTGGAGTTCGTTCGACATATAGCTGGATTCCGGGAGAAAATAAAATTCTTTACTCAAAGATAACTGAAGATAATCCTGACTGGTACAATGTTCACGATCTTTTTATTTATGATGTTGATGAAGATGATGAGACAAGATTAACTGAAAACCTTCGTGCAAACCAGCCGGATGTTTCAAATGACGGAAAGCATATTGCATTTCTTTTCCAGAAAGACGGTACAACAAATCTTGGTGTTGTAGATATAGCCGGAAATAATTTTAAAGCATTAACTGCTTTTGAAAATGGGGAGCAGGTTTACAATCCAAAATTTTCAAATGATGATTCATACATCATATTTGATTATTCTTATCATCAGACAAGAGATATCGCTAAAGTAAATGTTGATGGGACAGGATATGAGTTTGTAATCCAGACTGACAAAGATGAAAGAAATCCAGTCTTCGATAAAGCAGGAAATATTATTTATGCTTCTGATGAAACAGGTATTTACAACATTTATTTTTTAAATCCATTCACAAAAGAAAAAAAACAGCTAACGAATGTAATCGGCGGCGCGTTTATGCCTGATGTAAGCGAGAACGGCGAGTTAATTTACTCTGGTTACACTTCAACAGGTTACAAGATATTCCACATAAAAAATGAAGAGCAAAAAGAAATTAGCTCAGCAGCAAGTTACGTGTGGAGAAAAAACCCTCCGCTTGATATGAGCAAACCAAATGGAGATATCGAAGAGTTTGATATCGAATCACTGAAAAATTTTAATGATTTTGAAACTCCGGAATACACTGAAACAAAATACAGTGGTGCTTTTTCTAGTCTAACCTTTTTTCCTTTTATACGATTTGACAACTACAACACTGAAAACAGCTTCTGGCAAAGAATAAAACCCGGACTGTATGTTGCTTCAAATGATATGCTTAATCGTTATGCAATTTTTGCTGGTGCGGCAATTAATGCGAGATTTGAGAGAGATTTATTCTTCATATTTGAATTTAAAAACAAGCTTCCGCTAATCAGCCTGCTTGGATTAAAGCCTGAACTTTCGGCAGAGCTTTACAGCGTAAGCCGAAAAGCAGATATTGATGTGCTCTTCGGACCAGATACCGTTAATGGGAATGTGACTTATGATCAGATCATTCCAACCGAAGTAACTTACAATCTTTTAGAATTCGATCTGGCAGCAAGACATCAAATTATAAATCGCTACAATGATCTCGAGCTAAGATTTATTTTCAGTCGTTACACAGCAACAATAGGCAGCTTCTTAATTGAAACCGGCGGTGATCCAATTCTGTATCCAACTTCTGATGACACTTACTTTATCGGGAGAGACTTCAGATTGAGCTATAATTTTGAAGCACTTAAACCAACACGGGACACTGATATTAATCCCGTGGGAATGTCAGTTGATTTTGTATACGATTACGAGTGGAATGAATTTAACGATGAAGGTGAGTACGTGATTGAAGACGGTTTGCTGAAACCAAAATACAACGATTATAATTTTCACAGGTTACTGTTGGATGGAAGTCTTTATACACCGCTTTGGTCAGATCATACTATAACAACAAGACTGGCTGGTGGAACAATTCTCGGTCCTGCAGTTCCTAACTTTTTCGATTTTTATCTTGGTGGGTTAATAGGAATGAAGGCATATCCGTTTTACTCATTAAGTGGTAATGAAATGGCCTGGATAAATTTCACTTACCGTTTTCCATTATGGAGAGATATCGATTACAAGATGAGCTTCCTTTATTTCGATAAAATATTTCTGTCATTTCATTTTGATTATGGCAATGCGTGGACAGGTGATATTCCTGCTTTGAGTGATTTCAAAAAAGGTGCTGGTGCAGAAATCCGTCTTCATATGAATTCATATTATCTATTCCCAACAGCATTGTTTTTTAATGCTTCTTATGGTTTTGATCAATTCGATAAGGTCGTTGATCAGGGTGTTGCAACTTATGGTAAAGAATGGAGATTTTATGGTGGAATTCTTTTCGGATTTGATATTGTTAACAGTAAAAGCGGATTCACCAATCCAAATCGTTTAAGGTAGTGATATGAAAACATTAAAAATATTTTCTGCAGTTTTTCTTTTTTCAACTCTTGCATTTAGCCAGGTTGAAGAAAACAGCAAGCTTGAGCTAACAGGAAATCTATACGCAGATTCGAAAATTATTTCTAGTAGTTATCCTCAGTTAAATCGTAATCCGATGGCAGATGATTTACCGGGGAAAAAATCTCCAGTGCTTTCCGGAGTTCTTTCTGCAATTATTCCTGGTGCAGGACAGGTTTATAACGAAGACTGGTGGATTGCTGGAATTTTTGTTGCGGTTGAAGCAGCTTTAATTGTCACTGCGGTTACTTACGATAATAAAGGCGATGACCAAACAGCATATTTTGAAGGCTATGCTGATGATTATATGAATCCGGATCACAACTGGAGCGTAGTGAGGTATGCTGAATGGCTTGTAGAATATGAGTATAGTAATGATCAAGAATTGTTGAATAGAATTGTAATTAGTGATGATGAATCTTTACCGCCTTGGGAACGAGTGAACTGGGCTGAATTGAATACAGCAGAGACCGGCTCACATAATCTTCCTCCTCACGGTGAGCAGCAATATTACGAGTTGATAGGGAAGTATCATCAATACAGCGGCGGCTGGAATGATTACACGGGAGGACCCAACAACTCTCAGATCTCACCAAATTATGTTTACTATTCCGGGCAGAGAGGACTGGCAAACGATTATTACAACACTTCATCTACTGCAATTATGGGTGTTTATATTAACCATCTTCTAAGTGCAGCAGAAGCTGTTTGGGGTGCTACTAGATTCAATAATAATCTTGCAGTTAATTTCCGGGTAGAACCTTTCAACTTTGCTTCGGGAACTGAATTAGTGCCGACGTTGAAAGTGAAGTTTAGTTTTTAATTAGTAAATATTCCTTTACAATTCTTTCAATCCTGCCAAAAAGAAATTTATAGGACGGATCTCTGGCTCGCCCTTGATGAAGCGATTTCATAAATTACATCCAGATTAAAATTAATTTCTCTGAGGACGATATGAAAAAATATTTACTACTTACAATCTTATTATTATCAAGTTATAAAATCTTTGCTCAGTATACTCCAACTTCTCCTTATCTATTAAATCCTGAACTCTCAATTGGTTACACAGATAGCTGCGCAAATTTCTGGCTGCAAACGTGGGACAGTTCAATCGGTGGTTTCTTTACCAACATCGATAAGTACGGAAATGTAATTTCCGGCTGGGGAACAAATAAAAATATGCTAACTCAATCGCGGAATGCGTATGGATTGGTGCGAGCATATATGCTCACTGGTGATACAACGTATCTCAGCTATGCAAAAAATGCTCTTGACTGGATGTATGAACACGCGTGGGATGAAACTCACGGTGGATGGATGCAGGAACTAAATATCAACGGTGCCCCGATAAATGCGACTGCAAACAAAACAGCTTTCTATCAGCATTATGCTTTACTTGGAATTGCCGCTTATTATGAAGCAACAGGAGATACAACTGCGTGGAACTGGCTGATACGTGGATATGAGCATCTTGAAAATTATTACTGGGATAATCGTCCCGGTTTTGAAGGATATTATGATCAGACAAATTATACCAACTCAACTGCATGGAATAAAAGCTTCAATGCAACCGTCGATGCAATAACAACTCATCTACTTTATCTCTATTTAATGACAGAAGAAGAAATTTATAAGGAACGTTTGCTTGAGATTGCAGAAGAAATAAAATTAAGATTGGTTGCAAGTATGACGAGTCAGGCAATTGGATTTGTTGAAGAGTTTGATTCTGATTGGAACTGGAACAATGGTGAAACGATGACAATAATGGGTCACGTTTTGAAAGCAGGTTGGTGTCTTGCCAGAGTTAATCAATTGTTTCCTGATACAAGTTACATCAGTGCTGCAGAATATTTAATTAATGATGTCTGGCAGAAAGGGTATGATCACGAATATGGCGGACCTTACAAGGATTTTAATCGCGTAACAGGAGAGATGTTACTTTGGGGATTGGGTGATTCAGCCAAAGCATGGTGGCAAATGGAGCAAGCGATTGTTGGAGGGCTACAAATGTATAACCTTACCAATCAGGATTGGTATCTTCAGATGGCTGATGAAACAATTAACTTTTTTATGCAGTTTTTTGTCGATCACGAGAATGGCGAAATCTATGAGAACAGGAAACGTCGTGGTGGAATTGCCTGGAATGAAGCAAAGGGGAATTCAGGTAAATCCGGTTATCATTCAATTGAAACTGGTTACTACACTTATTTGTATGGAAATCTGCTTTATCATTTTCAACCGGCAGTGCTGCATTATAATTTTGAACCACTTCCTAATGATAGAGAAATTTTACTTACTCCGCTTGCAATTAATGTCGGCAGTTTGATCATCTCTGAAGTTTTACTTGATGGACAGAGTTACACTAATTACAATCCAACAGCCCGTGTTCTTAATTTACCTGCTGGAACTGGAGGACATTTTACAGTTAAATATGAACCAACAATTACTAATATTGTTTCTGACGCTATTGCAGTTGCAGATGGATTTGAGTTGATGCAAAACTATCCTAATCCGTTTAATCCCTCAACGGTGATCAGTTATCAGTTACCGGTGAGTAGTAATGTCGTATTGAAAGTTTATGATATACTTGGAAATGAAATAGCAACTTTGGTCAATGAATTTAAGGTAGTAGGGAATTATGAAGTTCAATTTGATAGTCATTCCGGCGAAGTCCGGAACCTGCCTGCCGGTAGGCAAGGTCTGCCAAGCGGAGTATATGTATATCAGCTGATTGCCGGGGAATTTATGAGTTCAAGGAAAATGTTGCTTATCAAATAATCTTCCGTTCTAAATAATTATATTTCAACCCGTCATTTGGCGGGCTTTTTTATCTAATAGAATATATGAAAACACCTTTAGTTGTAATAGTTGGCAGACCAAACGTCGGCAAATCGACCCTCTTCAACAGGCTTGTTGGTAAAAGAGATGCGATTGTTGATGATGTCAGCGGCGTAACCCGTGACCGGATTTACGGTGAAGCAGATTGGGCAGGGAAAAATTTCCGTGTGATTGATACAGGTGGTTATGTTCCTTTAAGCGAAGACGTTTTTGAAACTGCAATTCGTGAGCAGGTTGAGATTGCAATAGGTGAAGCCGATAGCATACTTTTCGTAGTTGATGTCCGTGATGGAATCCTACCAATTGACAAAGATATTGTAAATCTTTTAAGAAATTCAGGCCGAGAGTTTTTCCTTATCGTAAATAAAGCAGACAGTTCAAACTTTGATGCTGCTTCAGCTGAGTTTTATAAGCTCGGTGTTAAAAAATTATATCCTGTATCTGCATTGAGCGGCAGAAATCTCGGTGATCTTCTTGATGAAGTTACCGCAGGATTTAGTGATTTAGATTCTCCGGAAGAAGATCCGCGACTTAAAATAGCAATCGTTGGTAGGCCAAATGTTGGCAAGTCTTCACTTGTAAATGCACTTCTTGGAGAAGAGAGAAGTATTGTCACCGATATTCCCGGAACAACTCGCGACAGTATCGATTCAATTTTAAAATATTACGGTGAAGAAATTATTTTAATTGACACAGCCGGGCTGCGTAAAAAGAAAAGAATTCAGGAGAGCATTGAGTTCTATTCAAGTATTCGATCTCTTAAAGCAATAGGTGAATGCAATGTTGCAGTTGTTCTTCTTGATTCAATTGTCGGATTAGAGAAGCAGGATCAAAAAATAATTGACGAAGTTGTACGGTGGAGGAAGGGATTGATACTTGCAGTTAATAAATGGGATCTGGTGGAAAAGGATTCAGGCACTTCTGCTCTTTATGAAAAAGCACTTCATCAAAAAATGGGCGCAATAGATTATGCCGAAGTCATTTTCATATCTGCATTAACAAAGCAGCGTATCTTTAAGCTTGTTGATCTATGCAAGCAGGTGAGTGAAGAAAGAAAAAAGAAAATTCCCACAAAAGATTTGAACGATTTTCTGCTTGATGAAATTGTGAAATCACCACCGCCTGCATCTCCTTCCGGTAAAGAGGTGAAGATCAAATACATTACTCAAATTGGACAGCATTATCCGATCTTTGCATTTTTCTGTAACTATCCAAATCACGTTCCTGATAACTACAAAAGATTTCTTGAAAAGATGATTAGAAACAGATATGGATTTAAAGGTGTCCCAATTACATTAAGTTTCAAGGCTAAATCTTCGAAGCAGGATTAGATGAAAAGAACGGTTAAAATAATTGTTGTTGGTGGAAATGCTGCGGGACCTGCTGCTGCAGCGAAAGCTAAACGATATAATCCAAATGCTAAAATATTACTTTTTGAAGCCAGCGAATTCATTTCAACCGGCACCTGCGAAATGCCTTATGTTCTCTCAGGTGAAATTGATGATTACAGAAAGATAGTTTTCTTTTCTCCTGAATCCTTTCAAAAAGAAAAAGGAGTGAAAGTATTTGTAAAGCATTTCGTTCAGGAGATAGATACAAAAAAGAAACAGATTATCGTCAAAGATTTAATTGAAGATAAAAGTCTCGAGCACGATTATGACAGACTGATACTGGCAACTGGTTCAAAGGCTAAAACTTTACCCGGATTTGACACTCAGCTAAAAAATATTTTCAGTTTGAAAAATATTAATGACTTAATTCGCTTAGATAAGTTTGTTAAGGAAAAACAAATTGTGAATGCTATAATTATTGGCTCAGGTTATATAGGACTTGAAGCAGCAGAAGCACTGATAAAAAGAAATATTCAGGTTAAGATAATTGAAAGAGAAAGCAAACCACTTCCTGACGCTGATAAAGAATTCAGCGATGAGATTTTAAAGATTCTAAATCAATATAAAGTTGAATTCATTGGTGATGTTAAAGAAGTGGAGCCTGTAATATCGGATGACAAGCTAGTCGCTGTAAGAATTAGTGACAAATTTCTTGTAACAGATCTCGTGCTGCTATCAGTTGGTTTTGAACCAGATACTTTCCTTGCTCGATCAGCAAAACTTGAAATTGGGAAATCAGGTGCAATAAAAGTTGATCAATATTTAAGAACATCTGACCGGTTTATTTATGCAGCAGGGGATAATGTTGAAATAATTAATGCAGTAACAGGTAAATCAGATTACATTCCACTTGCAACTCACGCTTACGATTTGGGACATATTGCGGGAGAGAATGCAGCGGGTGGTAATATTAAATATGAACCAGTAGTTAAAAATATCAGTGTAAAAATATTTGATAAGTTTTATGCCTCGGTAGGCTTATCCTCAGTTGAAGCAACCAGAAATGGATTTGGGATAGAAGAATCATTTGCAAAAGCAAGAAATTTAGTGGCTGTAATGCAAGGTAGTAATTATGTGTTTGGGAAAGTACTTGCAGATAAAAACAGTAAAAGGATAATTGGTGCATCATTCTTTGGAGGCAAAGAAGTTTCGGGTTATGCTGATCTTATAGCAGCTTTAATAAAGCTAAAAGTTCCTGCATCAACTCTTTCCAAAATAAATTATAACTACACTCCACCGCTTTCACCCTTTGTGAATCTTTTAAATATCATCGGTAAAAAATTCGGATAACATGTAAAGAGACATCATTGAAAAAGAAATCATCATATAAAAACCTCGTCCTTATCAAACATCCCTTAGTTGAAAGAGATATTACCATCCTGCGTGATAAAAAAACGAAGAGCGAAATATTCAGATCTGCAGTAACAAGAATATCGAATGTGCTGGCCGTAGAGATCAGTAATGCTTTCTCTATCTCTGAATTTAAGGTTGATACTCCACTTGAAAAAACAAAAGGATTCCGTTTAAAACAGGAGATAGTGCTGATACCAGTTCTGCGAGCCGGCTTAGCAATGGTTGATGGATTTCTTCAGCTTATTCCGGATGCAAAACTTGGGCATATTGGTTTGGAGAGGAATGAAATTACACTTCTGCCAAACAGCTATTATTTCAAGACTCCAAAAAATTTAAGTAAGTCAGAAGTAATTTTACTTGACCCGATGCTGGCAACCGGCGGTAGTGCATCGGCAGCAATTAGTGTTCTCAAAAAGCGAGGAGCGAAAGATTTTGTTTTTGCATGTTTGCTCGCAGCACCAGAGGGTGTGAAGAAATTATTGAAAGACCATCCCGATGTGATAATATTCAGCGCTGCATTAGATAGACAAATAAATAAAAAAGGATACATACTACCCGGTTTAGGTGATGCAGGAGATCGCACATTTGGCACTCTCTAAAATTCTCACAATCCTTTTCATTGTTCTGATTTTTACAGAATTATCCGCACAGACATACCC
>JACZKK010000188.1 GCA_014860115.1 Ignavibacteriaceae bacterium | reverse complement strand
ATCAATATGTGGCTTGCTTGTATTTTTGGAAAACGATGCTGTCTTTCTGTAACCTTTATTAAGTGATAACCAAATCTCGTTTTTACGACATCCCGATAAACCTCACCGGCTTTAAGAGTATACATCGGATCCTCGAACTCGTAGGGAAGTAATCCTGCAGTAATGTAATAGATGTCACCACCATTGATTCCGGAGAATTTATCATCAGAATGAATGATTGCCATATTTTCGAATATATGACCGTTCTTAATGCTGTCTAATATCGCCTGTGCTTTATTTTTCGCTCCTTCATCACCGAGAGTATCGGGCCTTATCATAATGTGACTAACTCTGAACTCTTCTTTTCGTCTTTCATAAAGCTGTTTAATCCCGGGATCGTTTATTTTCTTTTCAAGTATATAAGAAACTCCAACCTGTCTTTGGTAATCTTTAAGCTCGTTCATTAGATTAGAATCCTGATCATATGCTCTTACTTGAGCATCGCGTAATTTCATTCTGAATTTAACATATAGATCCAGGAAGTTTTTATAGTCAGACACTTCCTGTTTCATTGCGTTTTCCCAACCACCAACATTCTTGGCGTAAGCGTGTTCAAACTCATCGAGCGTAACCTCGTAGTTGCCAAACTCAGCTACAACCTGGGCAGAGATGTTAATAAATGCAACTATCTGAATAAAAAGAATTAAAAGAAATGCTTGTATAAAACGATTAAAACGCATAGTACCTATTCTCCTGAAAATTTCTAAAAAATGAGAGAGGAATTTTAGCTATTGCCTATTTGAAAATCAAGGGAAATTGAGCCTGACCCGGTAATATTATTCACCGGATCAGGTACAAATATTTATTTTAGGAGTGATATTTTGATTGTTTGCTGATAATTGTTTGCTACCATTCTTACGAGGTAAACTCCGCTTGCCAGATTACTACCATTTAACTCAATTTCTTTAATTCCCGGGTTAACTTCTTCATCTAGAATAACTGCAATTTCGCTTCCAAGAATATCATGTAAATAAATTTTTACACTGGACTTTTCCGGAACAGCAAAACGAATTTTTGTTGATGGATTAAAAGGATTGGGGTAATTCTGTAACAGATAAAAATCTTCAGGAAGCTGGTTTGTATTATTTACACCTGTTAATAAAGATTGAAGTGCCGAATAGGTGTTTACAATTCCCCATCCCATTTGATTGTTAGGATTGTTACTTAATGAAGCTGTATTCTTCATCAAAGAAGCTAATTGCATCGGAGTTAAACTTGAATCAGCTTCAAGCAACAAAGCCGCTGCACCTGCAGCCATCGGACAGCTCCAGGAAGTTCCGCTACCAAAGCTGCTATAACAGGTGTTCGAGCTGTTACAAGCTACATAGTTACTCGACCCCATTGCCATCAAATCTGGTTTTATTCTGCCATCGACAGTTGGACCAACACTGCTAAAGCTTGATCTGTTACCACTGCTGGTTACTGAACCAATGGCCATAACACTATCACCATCTGCTGGAGCACCAAGAGTATTGTGAGAAGCATTGAAGCCAGCATTTCCAGCTGAATTAGCTACAAAGATTCCAATATAAACAGCATAATCAGCCCCATTAGTAATTCTTGCAGTATTTCCATCCATATCTTCCCATGTATAACTTGGGTAAGGTGGGTCGTAATCTAAATAAGATAATGATGTGCTAGTAACATCAACTCCTATACTATCAGCCCATTCCATTGCTGCTATCCAGTTGTCTTCTTCAATTGGAGTTTCACTATCTGTGTTTTCCGTTTTTGCAAGTATGAATTCCGCTCCAAAAGCTGGACCGATTAATTGACCTTCGTAAAATCCACCAATTAGCGATAATGTAGAAGTTCCGTGTGACCCGTTCCCCATATCACTTCCATTCTGCACATCAGGATCGCCGTTGACAAAATCCCAAGTCGCAATGATATTCATTGAGCTAAATGCCTGATGGGACAAACGATCAAATCCGGCATCCATCATACAGATCGTGACTCCATTTCCGGTATATCCAAGATCATGAACCTGGGGCACAGATATAATATTCAACTGAGTGAGAGACTGCCCGTAATTAAAACTGTTTATCCCTTGTGGTTTTGAAAAATCCGGATTTGATTCTTCAGGAGTTTCATCAATAATATCTGCTTCAAATTTATCGGATCTGAATCGGTAAACGATATCCATTTGTTTTACGAATGGAAGATTTGCAATTTGTGAAAGTTCAGAAGATTTAATCCAGCCACTGACACCATTAAACCATTTGGATTTTTGCTTCAATTCAAACCCTGCGGATTGGAGTCGGCTGATATAATTTTGATTAACCGGTAAATCTCTTTGAGAAATAATTTTGTCTTCGCTGAGAACTTTGGCTCTTCTGTTTAATGACTTTTCACTTACCACTGTCGATGGCTTTTGAAAATAATTTTGAGTTTCATTCCCTTTATCATTAAAGAAAACCCAAACTAATAGTTCCTCAGAGGAATTAGAGTTCTCTAAAACCACATTTAATTGGGGTGTAAGCTTTTCAACTGAAGATTGAGCAAACATCATCACCGTAAAAAGAATTACAAAAATGGTCAGATACTTCATTGTATACCTTTATAATATTTTGTGAAAATTTTATTTAACTCTTGTTCCAACTTTGACTGAATCATCAACTATTAAAACTTGCAATCCTCTAGGCTCTTTATCAACGGCTAAAATCATACCATGGGATTCTTCACCCATCAGCTTTGCCGGCTGAAGATTTGCAACCACAACTACTTTCTTACCTACTAAATCTTCCGGGTTATAATGCTCTGCAATACCTGCAATCAGCTGCCTTTCACCATCATCAAGCATTACTCTAAGCTTCATCAGTTTTTTACTTTTAGTAATTTTTTCAGCGCTCAATATTTCCGCAACCTTTAACTTCGTCTTCATAAAATCATCATAGGAAATTAATTCGTCTTGTTTTTTTTCACTTTCTATTTCGGGGTTGCCGAGTTTTGATACTTGTTCTTCTATCACTTCGTCCTCTATTTTGGGAAATAATATTTCTGCACTGTTTATTTGATGTCCCTCTTTCAACAAGGATTTACTGCTTTCTTTCCACTCAACAGGCTTTGCATTCAACATTTTAAATAATTTTTCAGAAGAAAATGGCATAACAGGATAAAACAGTTCTGCCAGAGTATAAATAGCCTGCAAGCAAATATTTAAAGTTGTCCCACATTTTTCTTTGTTTGATTTGACATTTACCCATGGTTCAGAATCATTAAAATATTTATTCCCGTCACGCGCAAGATTCATAATTTCGTTAACGCCGTCACGTATTTTAAATTTTTCGAAAAGATTTGCAACGCAACTTGGATATCCTCCGATTTCATTCAGCATATCCTCATCAATCTTAAAAAGCTTACCACGTGCAGGAACTTTCCCGTCAAAATGTTTATGAAGAAAAGTAAAAGTACGATTGATAAAGTTTCCAAGAATATCCGCTAGCTCGCTGTTGTTCCTAAGCTGAAATTCTTTCCAGTAAAAATCTGTGTCGCGGGTTTCAGGAAGATTTGCAGCGAGCGTATATCGTAAAAGATCAGCAGGAAAAAGATTTAGAAATTCATCAACATCAATTCCCCATCCACGGCTTTTGGAAAATTTTTTCCCTTCAAAATTCAGGAACTCATTTGCGGGAACATTTTGAGGAAGACAATATTTTTCCTTATTCCCCTCATTCCACGCCATCAAAATTGCCGGGAAGATAATTGTATGAAAGACGACATTATCTTTTCCGATGAACGCAATGTATTTAGTATTTACATCATGCCAGTATTTCTTCCAGAGATCAGGTTGATTTTTTAACTGAGAAAATTCTTTTATAGAAGAGATATAACCGAGCACTGCTTCAAACCAAACGTAAATTACTTTTCCAGCTGCACTATCAACGGGAACTTTAACTCCCCAATCAAGGTCACGGGTAATTGCTCGTTCCTTTAATCCATCCTTGAACCAACCACGGCAATATTGAAGAACATTATCTTTCCAGCCATACTTTTCATTCATTTCATCAACATACTTTTCAAGTGCTGGTTGGTATTTACCGAGAGGGAAAAAGTAGTGTGTTGTTTCTTTCAGAGTCGGTGTTCCACCGGAGACTTTACTTTTAGGATTTTTCAGTTCTGATGGATCATAAAGTGAACCGCAGTTTTCACATTCATCGCTTCTGGCTTGTTCATTTCCACATTTTGGACAAGTTCCTTCAACGTATCTGTCGGGTAAAAACATTTTTGCTTTTTCATCATAAAACTGGTTTGACTTCTTTTCAATAAAAAGTCCACGATTATAAAATTCAAGAAAAAATTCTTTCGCCGTTTCATGATGAATAGGTAGACTTGTTCTTGAATAATTATCAAAGCTCATTCCGAATTTTTCAAAAGCTTTTTTATTTGCATTATGAAATCGATCGATGATAACCTGCGGAGAAACTTTTTCTTTATCTGCGGTTATAGTTATTGGAACTCCGTGCTCATCAGACCCGCAAATGTATAAAACATCATCTCCATTGAGCCTTTTATATCGCACATAAATATCTGCTGGTAAGTACGCCCCGCTTAAGTGACCAAGATGAATTGGTCCGTTTGCGTAAGGAAGTGCTGAGGTAACTAATACTTTTTCTTTACTCAAAAACTTGTCTTAATTGAATGATAATCAAAATTTTGGGAGGAAATATAAAGATTTTGAAACGAAATAGAATTACAGATGTGTTTAACTTCTGACATTCTTCACTGAAAATTCTTAACTTTGCAACGATAATTTCTAAGAATAATTGTTTCCTACAATAACTATGGGAAAATGGAGAAAAAATGAAAAATCATTCTAAACTAGACTTTCACACTAAATGCGTTCACTCTGGAATTGACGAGTACGAATATGGCTCAGTAGTTCCACCAATTTATCAAACATCAACATTCAAATTCAAATCTGCACAACACGGTGCTTCGTTATTTTCAGGAGAGGAGAAAGGTTACATCTATACCAGAATGCTCAATCCAACAATTGAAGCGATGGAAAATGCAATTGCAGAACTTGAAGGTGGTCACAAAGCATTAGGTTGTGGAAGTGGAATGGCTGCCGTTCACACAATTTTTGCTGCACTTTTATCTGCAGGCGACCATGTTGTTTGCTCAGCAGCCGTTTATGGTCCGACAACAACTTTACTAAACACGGTAATGAAAAAGTTCGGAGTTGAAACTACTTTTATTGATACGGCTGTAATCGAAAATGTAAAGAATGCAATCAAACCAAACACTAAAGTTGTTTATGTTGAAACACCCGGAAATCCGACACTCTGTATTTCGGACATTGAAGAAATTTCTAAAATAGCACACAAGCACGGTGCTAAGGTTGTAGTTGATAATACTTTTATGAGTCCTGCACTTCAAAATCCAATTGCACTTGGTGCAGATGTTGTCATGCACAGCCTGACAAAATTTTTAAATGGTCATGCTGATGTTGTAGGTGGAATCATTGTCGTAAAAGATGATGAGACTTATAAACACTTCAGAAAAACATTAAACCAACTTGGTGGTGTAATTGATCCGTTCAACTCATTTCTTGTGCATCGTGGATTGAAAACTCTTGCACTCAGAATGCAAAGACATTGTGAGAGTGCACAGATAATTGCAGAGTGGTTGGAAAAGCATCCACTGGTAAAAAATATTCGTTACCCAGGCTTGAAAAGTCATCCTCATTACAATGTTGGATTGAAACAGCATAAAGGGCACGGAGGAATGATAACATTTGAAGTTGAAGGCGGAATTGAAGCAGGAAAAATTTTAATGAATTCAGTTCACCTTCACCAATTAGCAGTAAGCCTTGGCGGAGTTGAATCACTGATTCAGCATCCTGCAAGTATGACTCATTTCTCAATGGGAAAAGAAGCAAGATTAGCTGGCGGAATATCTGATGGACTCGTCAGAGTATCGGTTGGAATTGAAAGTGTGGATGACCTTATTGCTGATCTTCAACACGCTTTTGTAAAAGTAAAAGAAGCACATCTGGTCGAAGCCGAAGCATAATTGACTGATGCGAACTTTGCTTGATTGCATGAATGCATGTACCTATGATTTGAAACATGCGGTCTTGCAACCGTGTATCCATTCCACCCCCTTTCACCGAGCTTTTTCCACTACTCGCCGATTTTTTCTTTTATACATTTATTATTTTGCATACGTTTTGGTTGAGATTTAATTAAAGGAGTAAAAAATGTCAGAAAATAAAAATAGTATCGACAAAAGGGTTTTACTGGGAGGAATATTAATTATCCTTGGCGGATTGTTTCTTCTGAACACAATGAATGTTCTTGACTTCAGATTTACAAGAGTTGTCTTTTCCTGGCCATTTATTATGCTAGTTATCGGGTTGTTTGTTCTTGTAAACACTGAAAAGAAATTTCTTGGTGGAGTACTTTCAGGAGTCGGTGCGTTATTTTTAGTACCACGAATTTTTCCACAGGTTGATTATGATGGTGGAATAATTATCCCTCTGTTTTTCATTATTCTCGGCGTTTATATAATTCTTAAGAAAAGAAAAGTTGATACTGAAGATGGCTTCAAAATTGAAACATCCAAAGTGAATAAAGATAAAATTGATGATGTATCCATCTTCGGCGGCGGAACAAAAATTATTTCCTCCAATAATTTCCAGGGTGGCAATATAACTGCGATATTCGGAGGTTCGGAAATAAACCTTATCAACTGCCAGCTTGCTGAAGGTGATAATGTATTGGATGTACTTTGTGTTTTTGGCGGGACAACAATTATTCTTCCAAAAGAATGGAATGTTGTTATAAATGTGACTTCTGTGCTTGGTGGATTTTCAAATAAAGCAATAAGAAATCCCAGTGTTGTAATAGATCAATCGAGGACTCTGCATATTAAAGGATTGGCTATGTTTGGCGGCGGTGAAGTTAAAACTTATTTATAAGCTTCCTGACTGATGCAAGATAATCCAATATTAAGAAATTTCAGAAACATAATAATTCTGCTTCTTTATTCTGTTTCATTCGCTGTTATCAGTTTCCTTATTTTATACTTTGGACTTGAACTTGCTTTAAATGCTTCCGTTGTTGAAAGCATCGTTTCTTCGATATTAATATGCGGACTTACCATCATCTGGCACTACCCTGCTAAATATATTTCCATAGAACAATACCATCTCCTGAAAGTTTTTTCCAGTCATCTTATTAGCGCAGTTATTTCATCGGGATTATGGATTTTATTTATTTACATTGTGATGGTTCCAATTATAGGATATGATGAGAAGTATCAAAACTATTTTTTTCATACTGTACTTTGGCGATTTCTTGTCGGATTTCTGCTGTACGCAATTGTGGTTTCCTTTTATTACCTGGTCTCATACTATTCTGAGCTGCAGGAAAGATCATTAAAAGAATCAGAATTAAAAAATCTTGTAACACAGTCAGAATTGAGATCGCTCAAGTTCCAGATTAATCCTCATTTCATATTTAACAGTTTAAATTCGATGAGCGCATTAACAGAAATTGATCCTAAAAAAGCAAAAGAAATGATTATCAAACTGGCTGATTTCCTGCGTTATATTCTTGCAACCAATGAACGGGAAAAAAATAAACTTAACGAGGAATTAAAAAATATTCGTTTGTATCTTGATATAGAGAAAATTCGTTTTGAAGATAAGTTTGACTACGCAGAGGAAATAAAGGCGGAATGCTCCAAAGCCGAAATTCCTAATATGATTTTGCAGCCGCTTTTTGAAAATGTGATAAAGCACGCAGTTTACGAAACATTCGATAAAGTGTTGTTAACATTGAAGTGCAGTTTCGATGACGGTTATTTGAAAATTCAACTTGTAAATAATTTTGATGAATCATCAAAATCCAGGAAGGGAGCAGGAGTAGGATTAAAAAACATAAATGATAGGTTAAATCTTATTTATCACCGCAACGATCTTATGGAAGTAAAAAAAGAAAAAGGTATTTTTAGTGTGACATTATTCATACCCATTGAAAATGAAAAGTAAAATAACAACAATCATAATCGACGATGAAAAATTAGCCCGTGAAATAACAAAAGGCTATTTGAAGAATCATCCTGAAGTTGAAATCATCGCTGAGTGTTCAAACGGATTCGATGCAATTAAAAAAATAAATGAACTAAAGCCGGATATTATTTTCCTCGATATACAAATGCCGAAGATCAGTGGCTTCGAAATGCTTGAACTGCTCGAAGAACCACCTGTTATCATTTTTACAACTGCATTTGATCATTATGCAATCAAAGCGTTTGAAGTAAACGCTGCAGATTACCTGCTCAAACCTTTTTCAGAAGAGCGCTTCAATGATGCGTTGAAAAAGTCTTTCAATTTTCTGCAGGATAAATTTGAGCACGACGCAGTAATTAAAAACATCATTGATTACAAGGATGAAAAGATTGAATATCTCGAACGTGTCGTAATTAAAGAGGGCTCCAAGATTTCAATCATTCCTGTTGAAACAATAAAATGGCTTGAAGCACAGGATGATTATGTAATGATAAACTGCGACCAGGGAAGATTCCTCAAGCAAAAGACTATGAAGTATTTCGAGAATCACTTAAACGAAAATAACTTCATTAGAATTCATCGTTCATACATAATCAATGTTGATTTCATCCAGCATCTTGAACAGACCGGGAAAGAATCCTACCAAATTATTCTTAAAAACAGCAAGCAGCTTCCGGTCAGCAAAACAGGTTTGGCAAAGCTGAGGAATACGCTTTAGTGACTTCAGTTGTTAGTTTTTAGTTGATAGTTTTAGTTTATTAGTTCCTTGTTGATTTAAAACCAAAACTGAAAAACTATAACCACAAACAACAAACTAATAACCAAAATTCAGCTTTTTCAAACTAAAGAATTGAATCTCTCCACTTTCATAAATATATTTGACCTGTCCATTCACGAGGAATATAATGACTTTAGATAAAGACCTTCTCTCAATTCAGGAAGCTCGCAACTTAGCTGCAAAAGCTAAAGAAGCTCAGCTCGAATACCAGCACTTTACGCAACAACAAGTTGATAAAATTGTAAAAGCAATGGCTGAAGCGGGATATAATGCTTCAGAAAAACTGGCAAAAATGGCTTGCGATGAAAGCGGCTTTGGTGTTTACGAAGATAAAATCATAAAGAATCAGTTCAGCACAAAAAATGTTTATGAATCAATAAAGAATTTAAAGACTGTCGGTATTATTGCAGAGGAAGCAAACGGAAAAGTGTTGAAGATAGCTGCACCGATGGGAGTCGTATGCGCTTTAATTCCATCTACGAATCCAACTTCAACTGCAATGTTCAAAGCTTTGATATCCTTGAAAAGCAGAAATGCGATTGTCGCAAGTCCTCATCCCAAAACTGCTAAGTGTATGATCGAAGCATTAAAAATTTTGTCTGATGCTGCGGAGAGAGCAGGCGCACCAAAAGGATTAATCCAATGTATGAGTGAACCAACGATTGAAGGAACTGATGCTTTAATGCACGACAAGAATATTGCAATAATTCTTGCGACAGGCAGCACTCAAATTGTGAAAGCAGCCTATAGTTCCGGCAAACCTGCGTATGGTGTTGGACCGGGAAATGTCCCTGCATTCATCGAGCGAACTGCAAATTATCAGAAAGCAGTCGCTGATATTGTTTACGGAACTACTTTCGATAATGGTACTCTCTGCTCTTCCGAGCAATCTATGATTGTTGATATTCCACTAAAAGAAAAAGTAATTGAAGAATCTTTGTCACAAGGGTGTTATTTTGTTAATGCAGAAGAAAAAGAAAAACTTGCAAGAGCAATTCAAACAAATCTGAAAATAAATCCTGACATTGTTGGTAAACCCGCAAGCTTCATAGCTAACTGTGCAGGGTTTTCTGTTCCTGAAAATACGAAAGTCCTAATTGCTGAATGCAATGAAGTTGGAAAAAGCGAACCTTTCTCAATTGAAAAACTTTCTCCCGTTTTATCTTTTTATGTTGTTGATGGCTGGCTTGAAGGATGCCATCGCTGTATTGATCTTTTGCAGTTTGGAGGAATGGGTCATACAATGGTCATCCATTCCAACGATGAACCTATTATTATGAAATTTGCTCTTGAGAAACCTGCATTCAGAATTCTTGTAAACACCGTTGCATCGATAGGAGCTATTGGTTATACAACTGCACTTGAACCATCGATGACTTTAGGACCAGGAACCTGGGGAGGTTCGATTATTTCAGATAACGTAAGTGCAAAACATTTATTAAATATTAAAAGTCTCGCTTTCGAAACTAATCCAATCAATAAAGGGAAAAGTGTTGACAAATTCGAAACCCAAAAATACAAAGATGGAAAAGACTGGTTCATAAAAGAGATTGAAGAGAGACTCCGTGAGCGTGCTGGTAATCTTCCATTGAAAGATGTTTATACTTATCCCGAAATAGAAAAACCAATCGAAGAAAAATCAGAAACTGTAAAATCCGTTGCCTATGGAAGCGGAATAACTGAAGAAGAAATCAAAAAGATAATTAAAGAGTTTAAGTAGCGACAAAAGATGGCATCTTTCTACTTGTCCGCCTTTGGCGGAAAAAGATGTCATCTTTAAAATACTTTA
The DNA here is from genome assembly GCA_014860115.1 of Ignavibacteriaceae bacterium. Taxonomy (GTDB): domain Bacteria; phylum Bacteroidota; class Ignavibacteria; order Ignavibacteriales; family Ignavibacteriaceae; genus IGN2. The sequence continues at coordinate 13,805 of JACZKK010000188.1, read as the reverse complement.
ATGTGTGAACTGCGGAAAAAGGTGCGAAAACTTCAGCACTACAGCTTCTGCAATTAAATACGCTGTTCCTTTATGTGTAAGTAAATCCGTATTAACAGTCATATGATAAAGCAAAGGTTCATCTGCATCAACGTGGAAATGTGACTTCAGATATTTCTTACGATTCTCATCTTCTTTCTTTATATAATTCAACGCTTCTTTTTCATTCATATCCATTAAAGATTTGATATGCTCAACTCTCTTTTCCATTGATGCGATCAATCTAACATGAAATGTATTTTTTAGTTTTGATGTAATGATATTTGCACCTCTTCCCACAATCACAACATTTCCCATCCTGGCAAGCTGAAGTATTGTATCAGTTGTTTTATGAACGAGTGTCCATTCAGCAGGTTTTAATCCAAGCATTTCATACACAACAGCATTCAGATGTTTATACTTGCCTTCGTGCATAAATTCCGAAATCTGTTTCGGAAGGTTATGATCTTCAAGTACTTTTTCAATCAGATTACGATCAAAAAACGCCCACTTCACACCTTCAAACTCTGAGTATTCATCCATTATCTGGATGAGTTTTTCGCAAACGGGCTTTGAACCTGCACCAGTCTGGCGGGAAATTGTAATGCAGGGATACAATTCTCTTTTAATATATTTTTGATCTGATGTCTGTGTATGGGTTTCGATGTAACGCTTGCTTTTTTCGTATGCTCCTATTGCCATTACAGTTATTCTCCTTTCTAAATTAGAGGTCTCTCTAAATCTCCCCCAAGGGGAGACTTAAAAAAAGTAGTTTTAATTTTTAATGGAGTAAAAAATCTAAAATTATTTCTTATATCTACTGATAATATAATTTTAAAATGACGAAAAGCAACAGTGGAAAATTAATATTGGGTTAAAACCCAAAACATTTGTTGGGTGATATAATAATCCACGTCCTGAAGGACGTGGCTATTAGCCCCGACCTTTAGGGCGGAGAGAAAGGGATTAATAAAAAGTAATGGGGCTTTAGCCTAATCTGATTAAAGCAGATTTATAAATTCACATTTTGGGAAAGCTTTAGTCTATTTCAATTGATTCTTTTTGCGAAAGGTCAAACCAGCTTTTTACGCGCTCTTTTTCTGTTCCGTTTGAGGAGATATGGAAAAATTCGTTCTTGTGAATGTCGTAAGAATAATCTTTTCCCCATTTGTCAAAATTTTCTACTATTTCTTTGATGGCATTCGTTATGAGATAGATTTCATCATTTGTCATTGTGGGATGAATTGACATTCTCACCCAGCCGGGTTTTTCGGAAAGATCACCCTGATCAATTTTATCTGTGATTCTTTTTGATCGCTGTGGATCAACATGAAGAAGATAATGCCCATAAGTGCCTGCACAAGAACATCCGCCTCTTGTCTGAACACCATAACGGTCATTTAAAAGTTTAACAATAAGATTGTAATGGATGTCATCAACATAAAATGAAATTGCACCAAGCCGGTGTTTGATATGATGAGCAAGAATATGCAGACCCGGGATTTTCAGCATTTCATCAAAAGCAATATTAACTAGCTCTTCTTCCCTCTTTCGCATCTTATCAACATTCATTTCTTCCTTCAGCTTGATGCATAGTGCAGCTTTGATTGCCTGCAAGAATGCCGGAGTTCCGCCGTCTTCACGTGCTTCAATGCTGGAAACAAACTTATGCTGACCCCACGGATTTGTCCAGTCAACAGTTCCTCCGCCAGGCTGATCGGGAACTTTGTTTTTGTAAAGCTGTGAATCGAAAATCAAAACTCCGGATGAACCCGGACCACCAAGAAATTTATGAGGCGAAAAATAAATTGCATCAAGTTTCTCTAAAGGATCAGAAGGATGCATATCAATTTTTACATATGGTGCTGAGCAGGCAAAATCTACAAAACAATATCCACCATGCTTATGAACAATCTTTGCCAGCTTGTAATAATCTGGTTCAATTCCTGTAACATTTGAGCAAGCAGAGAAAGCTCCAATTTTCAGTTGACGATTTTTGTATTTTATCAATAATCTTTCAAGATCATTCTCATTAACCAAACCTTCTTCTGTGGGAGCGATAACGATCACATCCGAAATCGTTTCAAGCCAGGTTGTGTGATTTGAGTGGTGTTCCATATGCGTAACAAAAACAACAGGACGAAGTTCTTCGGGGAGTTTAAGATAATCTTTTAATTGTTCAGGAATTTTTAAGCCAAGCAAACGCTGCAGTTTACAGATTAGACCTGTCATACCCGAACCCGCAGTAATTATCACGTCATCTTTTGATGCGTTACAGTGTCTCTTAATTATTTCGTGAGCTTCGTGGTAAGCGTGAGTCATTGAAGTGCCGGTTTCACTCGATTCAGAGTGAGTGTTGCCGACAAGCGGTCCGAATACTTCGCTTATTTTTTCTTCGATTGGTTTATACAAACGTCCACTTGCAATCCAATCAGCGTAAATAATTCTCTTTTCACCATAAGGCGAAGTGAAAGTTTTATGATAGCCTACAATATTTTCTCTGAATTGATCGAAATATTCTTCTAAATTTTTCATTGACTGTTCTTCAACTTTTTATCTTTTGGTATGTGAATATAATGAATTGAGAAAAGCAAAGCATCCCGATAAAATAGAATCGTGAGATTTATTAAATGATTTCTTCCAAAGGAACTTGATTTTCAATATTTTTGAGAAAGAATCTATATAAACTTTATGAAATACCTAATCGGAATAGACGGCGGCGGAACAAAGACAGATTGTGCAATTGCAGATCTATCTGGCAAAATAATTAATGAAATTTCCGGTAAGCCTTCGAACTTCCTGATTATAGGAATTCAGGAAGCAGTTGAGAATATCTTCTCTTTGATTGAAGAGAATCTTTTTCAGATTGGCGGAGACTTTGCAAATGTTAAACAGATTGTAATCGGTGTTGCAGGCGCAGGTCGTGATGAAGATGCAAAGCTGCTTGAAAAAAGTTTCAAAGATTACTCGGAAGAACAGGGAGTCCATTTTAAAGGAGTGAAAGTTTTAAGCGATGCACACATTGCACTTGAAGGAGCTTTCCCTGATTCAGCAGGATGTATTTTAATTGCAGGAACGGGCTCAATCCTTTTCGGCAAAGATGATAAAGGCATTATTCATCGTGTTGGAGGATTCGGCAGACTGATCGGTGACGAAGGAAGCGGCTACTCAATCGGAAGAAAAGCTTTGAACGCAGTTTCGAAAGAGTCAGACGGCAGGGGTGAGACAACACTCATTTCAGAATTACTTAATGCTAAAATGAATTCAAGCTTTTCAATATCAATCATAAATAAAGTTTATAAAGAAAAGCTTGACGTAGCTTCGGTTGCAAAAATTGTACTTGAAGCCGCCGAAGAAGGTGATCCTATCGCAGAAGATATCCTCGATGGAGAAGCCGATGAATTAATTCTTCATATTAAATCCTTGTTTGATAAGATCCGCACTGATAAACTTAACGTTGCTTTTTCAGGAAGCCTTCTTGATAATAAAAATTTCTACTCAGCATTACTGCGACAAAAAATAAAATCAACTTTATCCAGAGTTGAAGTTGTTAAACCTGCAGCTCCTCCCGTTAGTGGAGCTATCCTTCTTGCTAGAAGATTATCGTCCACCTGAGGCGGACAATGATGAAAAGTAAAAAAGCCGAAAAAAGAAATCCCTGGCTTTGGGTTCCCTCTCTCTATCTTGCCGAAGGTTTACCTTACGTGGTCGTGATGACTGTTTCTGTCATTATGTATAAGCGGCTCGAAATCTCAAACACTGAAATCGCACTTTATACAAGCTGGCTTTATTTACCGTGGGTAATAAAACCATTCTGGAGTCCTGTAGTTGATCTGCTGAAAACAAAAAGATTCTGGATAATAATTATGCAGCTATTTATCGGTGCAGGACTTGCCGGAGTTGCATTCACACTTCCTACAGAAAATTTCTTCCAATACACACTTGCATTTTTCTGGCTGCTCGCTTTCAGTTCTGCAACTCACGACATCGCAGCAGACGGTTTTTATATGCTTGGTTTGAAGCAGCATCAACAGGCATATTTTGTTGGAATAAGATCTACATTTTACCGGCTTGCAATGTTATCGGGACAAGGATTGCTCGTAATTCTTGCCGGGAATCTGGAAGAGACTTCTGGTAAAATTCATTTCGCCTGGCAGCTTACCTTTCTAATTCTCGCAGCTTTATTTGTTCTGTATTTCATTTACCATTTATTTATTCTTCCCAAGCCAAGCGCTGATTCTACAAGAGAGAAAGTCGAGTTCAAACACTTCATCAGTGAATTTGTAAGAACCTTTATTTCATTCTTTAAAAAGAAAGAAATAATTGTAATTGTTTTATTCATACTGCTCTACCGTTTTGCCGAAGCACAGCTTGTTAAAATGGCATCTCCATTTTTACTCGATAGCAAAGAAGTTGGCGGACTCGCACTCACTACAAGTCAGGTTGGATTTGTTTATGGTACTGTTGGAATAATTGCTCTTTCCTTTGGTGGAATTCTTGGCGGAATTGCTGCATCAAAGAAAGGATTAAAATTCTGGATTTGGTGGATGCTGATTGCTATCAACCTGCCAGACCTGGTTTATGTCTATCTCGCAGCAACCCAAACGTCAAATTTTATTTTTATTAATATCTGCGTTGCAGTTGAACAATTCGGATATGGTTTCGGGTTCACTGCATTTATGCTTTACCTCATTTACGTTTCTGAAGGAGAATACAAAACTGCTCATTATGCAATCGCCACAGGATTGATGGCTCTCGGAATGATGCTTCCCGGAATGATAAGCGGATGGATACAGGAACAAGTTGGTTATTTGAATTTCTTTATTTGGGTTTGCATTTCTACAATTCCAGCATTTGTAATAACAAAAATTATTAAGATTGATCCTGAGTTTGGGAAGAAGAAATTAAATACCTAATGTCATTCTGGCGATGTCCTGCATTGACAGGACGAGTCCAGAATCTTTCAATTAAAATAACCTTTGATTCCCGACAAGCCGGAATGACAATAAGATTAGTTAGAAAAAATTACATTAACATAACTTTAATACTTCTGGTATTTGGCAAAACCTTCCGAAACCATCAAATCATTTATGTTGATGAATTTTCCCTTCTTATCTTCGATCCAGATTTCTGCAAGATATCGTCCGTATTTTTCTCTTCTGTCTTTTATCGTTTCAATAGTGATTTCTTTGCCCTCAATTTTACCTTTAAGAAAATCACGTGACAATAAACCCTTGGCTCTCTCATCCCCCCTCAGCTCGGGTGCGTTGATTCTGTTCAGTCTTAGTTTCTCACCGCGAATCCAGGCACTTAAACCAAGATCAATGTCAACTGTACAAGTATCGCCATCGTAAACAGAAGTTACAATAGCTTTGTAATGATATAGTGTGTGCTCCATTTTTTACCTTTATCTTTGTGTGTTGATAAATAATTTTCTGATAAACTTTTCTGAAGTTAATTGAAAAAATTCTATTTGCAAATACGATTATTGTTTTGCTTAATCCTGCTCTCAGGAATTTTTGCAACTGCAAAAGCCCAGTTTATGTTTTCCGCCGGCGCAACTGTTGGTGGAGGATATTTAAAAAGTAATTCTCCTTCAGTTGGTGCTGTAACTACATCTCTTTTCATTGAGACAAACACACCTCTTTTCTCCGAAGTTTTTCCAAGATTGGGATATATCTTTGCTAAGGATTTTAACGCAATTATTCCTAATGTTGAAAAGCCGTATTTTCCTTGGGTGCAGGGAATAACTTTCAAAGGTGTTACTACTCAGTATTTTGACAGCGGATATTTTTTGGAAGAAGGTGTCGGCTTACTTGCTCTGAACGACAGAACTTTCAGCGATACAGATAACTGGAATTACGGAGTTGTTCTTTCTATCAATGGAGGATTTGATCTGAGAGGATTTAATCTCGATGGATTTAAACTCGGTGCCGGTGCTGAATATGGAATTACTTTCACTAATGCATTACCGCAATATTCTTCGATCCATCTTTTTACGAATTATACTTTTTAGCTATCCTTCATATTTGGCAAAAAGAAATCAAAGTGTATAATTTATTCCTAATAAAAGTATACTGTTAGTAAAAGTGTCATTTTTAAAATTTCCTGGTCTTCCCATTATAAGTAAACCATATTCTGCTAGAAAGCTAATATTATCACTGTAAAACCAAAGATATTTTAAACTGGTTTTTATACTAAATAATTTTTCCGGTGCAAATCCGAGATCAAACCAAATATTTTCGAAAATTTTGAAATCCAACATAAGAAAGTATTCCGAAATTGTTACTTGATCACCCTCGTTCAATTCTTTTCCATTATATCGAAACTTTGGGTCATTATTGTTTTTTGCTTCTACAATTACAGGTGTGTATTCAATTTTTAAAGAAAGACCATTAGTAAAATAATAACCAATTCCTGCAAATATGATAGGCTTAGCTGCTAAACGGCCATCACCCCAATGAACTCCACCAGATAATGTTAGATAAAGTCTATTACTGATATCTCTATTTGCATCAGTGTGTAAGGAATCTGATTGACATTGAATCGACGGAGTAATTACAGTTGCTAGAATTATTATGAAGGCAAATAAACTATTGAGTGTAATATTTTTCATAATTACTCCTTCTATTTCAGTCTGAATTCTTTCCCACTTTTAACTCCTCAGCCAGCTTTTCAAACTTATACAAATCTTTTATTGCTTCAAGCATTCCTGCAGAATGTACTCCGACTGATCGGTTGACTTCAGGATCGTAAATAAAATCTCCCGGCAGGCTCTGGATATTTCCATCGAATGCAACACCAACTATTTCTGCATCTTTATTTATTATGGGGCTTCCCGAATTTCCTCCGACAACATCGCAGGTTGCTACAAAATTAAACGGAGTCGAGAAATCAAATTCTTCGGGTGCATCAAGCCAGCGTTCGTGAAGATTCCACGGAAACTCTCCATCGAAAGAGTAATAGCGGTCAAGCATTCCGTAAAATGTAGTAATCGGTGGTGCAATTGTTCCGTTATAATCAAAGCCTTTTACTATTCCATCAGATATTCTTAAAGTGAATGTTGCATCCGGGGGAATTGAAGTTCCATAAACTTCAAACAAAACTCTTCCCAGTTTCTGGTTTGAACTTGCTTCATTCGTCGCAAGCTCATCTATACGAACTGATATTAGTTCCGACTTCTGATCAGAATATTGAATAAACTCAATAAAAGGATCACCGCTGTTCAGTAATGCATCCGGTCCTTCTTTTACAATTTTATTCATCTTTTCAATTGAGGTAACAATTGAACGCCCAAGAATATCCTCAACTGCTTCATTTCCTTTTTTCCCATTTGTGAACTTCCTAACAAATTCATCTTCACCGAAAGTTTTATAAAGTAATTCGATTTTACTTTTTAAGAGCTCATTATTTTTATCAAAGTCAAAATCCTCCGGCATAAGCGCATCAATTGTTTCGTTAAGCTCATCATCTGTGTAAGCATAACTGCTGTCTGACTCAGAAAGTTTTAAATCTTCTGCAATCTGAATTAACTGACCGGCAATCATAAAATATTCAGGTGAATCAAAATTGTTATATGACAGTGCAGATTGTTCATTCATTAATTTCTTCATTTCGCCAATGGCGATTTCAATTTCAGTCCACGTATTGCCATATTTACTACTAAGTATCGCATCTGATTGTACTTTTTCCTTCAAGTCGTTTTCAAAAACTCTTTTCTTTTGCATCGACACAGGATCTTGTAACCCTTGAAGCATTCCACCATAAGCTTTCTTCGAATTATAATAGTTGAGCAATTGGTCGTTTAGATAGTTGGAAGCTTCAGGATCTTCCTTAATTATACCTTCTAAAAATTGAATAAAACTTTCGACAAGTTGAATTGTTTGAGGATAAGTAAAATCTCTGGCATACTCAAGCTGTGCAACTGTACTAAGCCTGTTTGTTGAGCCGGGATTACCGGGCACAAAAACAACTTCGCCCGGTTCAGCACCGCTTTCGCTCCACTTAAAATAATGATCAACTTTTAAAGGATTTCCATCCTTATCGTAAACACGGAAGAAAGAGCAATCAAGGTTGTAACGTGGATAAGTGAAGTTATCATAATCGCCGCCGAAGTATCCAGCCTGAGATTCTGGTGCGAATACGAGTCTCACGTCATTAAATCTTTTATAAAAATAAAGCGAATACTTTCCACCGAAATACAAGGGAGTAACTTTTGCAAATGTTTCTTCATCGCTTGGATATCTGCTTTCGATCTCTGCTATCTTTTCAGATTCAATCATTAATCGCTCACTATCTGATTCTGCAGATTCAAGTGCTTTGTGAATTTCCTCTGAGACATCTTCTATTCCAATACACTGATCAACATATAATCCGGGGACAGGTCTTTCTTCTGAGAGTTCCCATGCAATAAAGCCGTCTTTATGAAACTCTTCTCCTTCACCAATAATTTCAGAAACACTTTCTCTTGCACAATGATGATTGGTCATTATCAAACCATCTTCAGAAACAAATGAAGCTGAGCAGTAGTTAGCAAATTTTAAAGTTGCCAGTTGAACGTGGTTGTACCATTCTTTGTCAGGAGTAAATCCATACTCTTCACTAAAATACTCTGTTGGAGGAAACTCGAATGTCCACATCTTGCCCATATCGAATCTGCCAGCTTTAACAGTATCGAGATTAACCCAATCATTAGTCTGGGAGAATGTTACTGAACTTTGACAGATTAAAAGAGAAACAGCAAGTAAAATAAAAAGTTTTGTGAGGATGGGACAGGAATTCATTTTTGTATCTGGTTATTGATTGGAATAAAACTTAATTACTCTTTCAAAATTACTCAGAATTTTTAGATGCAGGAAAGGAATAATTTTTACCAAAAACATATCTCCTGTTTTTTACCTGAACGACACTCGCCCGTCATTCTGGCTTTTCCAGAATCTATGCGTCGCTGTAAAATAGATTCTGGTTCATCGCTTCGCTCGATCGGAATGACGGAGAGATGTAAATAAAAAACCGGATAGACTAATCCACCCGGTTCATAAAAGAACTTCTTCGCAAAGTTTTAAATTATTGCTTTACCTAAATGTAAGACTCCGGAAAATAGAGAGGTTCTATTTCCCATTCATCTTCAATTGTTCCGATGCAGTGTGAACATTTGTGCACATTGAACACAACCTTCTCTTCATTCGGAGCTGCACGAACAAAATTCAAAACTGTTTTACAGCTTGAGCATTGCACGATGTGAGATGAAGTTGTTTTTCTGCTGCAATCGGGACATAAATACCCCAACTCCCCTTGAGATTCTTCCGGATCTACCAGGAATATTGAGTTACATTTAGTGTTGTTGCATTTAGCGAAGTGCCACTTAACAGTATTTTTAGTTTCGATAACGCTCTCCACAAAAATTGATGATTCCAATGTAGTAAGTTCAATATTAAAATTCCACTATAAAATTTTTCTCCCCACAATTTTTCTACTGCACAAAGGCAAACCTATTAGAATCTTTCAGAGGAAAAAATCCATATCTTTGTACTTGAAAAAAATATCCATCCCAAGTTAAAATGGAGAAAATATGAGTAAAATCGCAGGCTTTAAGGCTTACGACGTCCGGGGCAAGGTTCCTTCAGAATTAAATAATGAATTGGCATACAAAATTGGCAGAGCCTTTTCAAAATTTCTTGGTGCAAAAAAAATTGTTATTGGTTACGATATTAGAAAATCATCAGTTGAAATATCTGAAGCTTTGAAGAATGGATTAGCCGATAGCGGTGTTGATGTAATTGATATCGGGCTTTGCGGAACTGAAATGATTTACTTTTCTACTCCTCACTTTGATGCTGATGGCGGAATAATGATAACTGCAAGTCATAATCCTCCTGAATATAACGGAATGAAATTCGTTGGCAAAGGTTCTGTTCCTGTTGGATATGATTCTGGGTTGAATGAAGTTGAAAAAATGATTGTAAATAATGATCTTGGTGAAATAAGCAAAGTAAAAGGTACAGTTACAAAAAAAGATGTTATGACAGATTTCATAAATAATCTTTCAAAGTTTTACGACGCTAAAAAAATAAGTTCGTTAAAAGTTGTTGTGAATGCTGGTAATGGTTGTGCTGGACTTTCACTTGATACGCTTGAACCGAAACTGCCAATAAAGATGATAAAGATTTTTAACAATCCTGATGGAAATTTTCCGAATGGAGTTCCAAACCCAATGCTGGAAGAAAACAGAAAATCAACTATTGAAGCTATAAAAAAACACAAAGCTGATCTTGGTGTTGCATGGGATGGTGATTATGATAGATGTTTCTTTTTTGATGAACACGGAAATTTTATTGAAGGTTATTACATAGTCGGATTGCTTGCAAAATCAATTCTCAAAAAACATCCCGGTGAAAAAATTGTTCACGATCCGCGTTTGGTATGGAACACAGTTGAAATAGTTGAGAAGTTTGGAGGGAAAGCAGTTGTTTCAAAAAGCGGACACGCATTCATAAAGCAAAAGATGCGAGAAGTGAATTCTATTTATGGCGGAGAAATGTCAGCTCATCATTATTTCAGAGATAATGCTTACAGCGACAGTGGTATGATTCCGTTCCTTCTTACTCTCCAATTGATGTCCGAAGAAAAGAAAACACTTTCACAATTAGTCGATGAAATGATTGCAACTTATCCCTGTTCAGGAGAAATAAATTCTACGATAGAGGATCCTGCAGGAAAAATAAAAGAAATAGAAAAGAAATACTCTGATGGCAGGATTGATTACCTTGATGGAGTTTCAATTGAATTTCCTCAATGGAGATTTAACTTGCGAATGAGCAACACAGAACCAATATTACGTTTGAATGTCGAAAGTCGTGGCAACGAAAAGTTGATGAAGGAAAAAACGGATGAGCTGTTGAAAGTTATAAGAAGTTGATTTAATACCGATACTATACCTTTGAGGGATAGTATCGGTCATCACTAATTAAATCTCCACTTCAACATTAAAGGGTACTTTTAATTTTTCCCATTCAAGCATTACAACCACCTTTTTATCCGAGGTTTTGCTAATTGTATAGGCAAGCCATTCCTGCCAGCAATTATTCTGCATTGGAGTAACTTCAATACGCAAAGCATCTTCAACATCATTGTATTCAAAAGCTCCCCATTGGTTAGCAACTTTGTTAAAAATTAAGGTCCAGGTTTTTTTTGTAGGAATTGCAAAGAAACTATAGCTGCCGGCTTTAAGTTTTTTGCCGTCAATCTTCACGTCAGTTGAGAAAGTAATTTTGGTTGCTTCGTTTGCACCTGCACGCCATACCGAATGATAAGGAACCAAACCTCCCCAGATCGTTCTGCCTTTTACGCCAGGACGACTGTAATCAATTGTAATATTTGTAAAACCAACTGTCTGCTTAACACTTGCTTTTGGACTTATTCTAACTTCCTCTTTTTCCTGTGAGTAACTTTCAATGGATAAAAATCCAAATAATAATACCGTTAATAGAATTGTATTTAGAGAAAATAATTTTCCAGATATAAACATGCTTAAACCCGTTTCCTGATTGTTTTTCGATTTGATAAAGATTTCAAATATTTTTTAATGCATCAACTACTAAATCAATCTCTTGCTTCGTATTGTAGAAATGCGGTGCAAATCTAATATATCCTTCACGTAATGAGCAAACTATTTTTTTCTGGTTCAAGTGATCGAGAATTTTTTGTCCGTTTTCAGTTCTAAAACTAACAATACCAGCTAAATGTTTTTCAGGAAGTGAATACAGCGGAGATTTATATCCAATCTTCGCAAGTTCATCGATGAAGTATTTTGAGTTGCTCAAAACCTGTTTTTCGATTTCATCGAATCCAAAATCCTTAAAGAATTTCATTGACGAATTGAAAGCATAAATACCAAGATTGTTCAGAGTTCCAGGCTGAAATCTTTCAGCAGTTTCTTTTGTGGTAAGATCGAAGTCTAGAAGATTCCAGGCATCTCTAACTGCAAGCCAGCCAATTGGTGCTGATTTCATTTTATCCTGCAATTCTTTTCTTACATAAATGAAAGCCAATCCTTGCAATCCCAACATCCATTTTTGTGTTCCGTTAGCAAGGAAATCAATATTAAACTTTTTAACATCGAGTCTTAATGCACCCAAACCCTGTATAGAATCGACAGAAAAAATAATTCCTTTCTCCCTGCAGACTTTTCCAATTTTTTCAAGATCAATTCTGTAGCCAGATAAAAACTGTACAAAGCTGATTGAGATTAATCTTGTTTGTGGATGAATGACGTTTATTATTTCATCAGAAGTTACAATCCCATTTGTTGAATTGATGAAATCTATCTCAACTCCTTTTTCTTTAAGCTGCAGGAAAGGATAAACATTTGCAGGGAACTCAACATCATTAAGAATAATTCTGTCACCTGGTTTCCAATCAATTCCCAGTGCAAGCCAAATAATTCCGTTTGTTGTGTTATCGAGAAAAGCTATTCTTTCACCACTGCAATTAATCATTTCCCCAATAATCGCTTTAGTTTCATCTGCAACTTTTTTAAATGCCCAATAATCGTCTAATGCATATTCACTTCTTTCTTTTACAAATTCATCAATCCTGTTTTTCATTAAAGTATTTATAGGTGCAGTTGAAGCATGATTGAAATAAATTATTCCATTCTTCAAATAAGGGAAATAATCTCTGGTTTTTTCTACTAATTCAGGGCTCATTTGGGTAATCTGCTTTCATTGATATTAGCAACAATAATAATTAGATTTTGATACGAAATTTTACATTCATATTTCGTAAAAAACCAACCAATTTCAAACAATAATGAGCAGAAAAATGGCTTACCCAAAGGCTCCAAAGCACAAAGAACTCACCCCTGAAGATTTAAGATGGAAATGTGACCCGGAAATTTTAGAATTCGCCTCAACGGAAGATTTGAAACCGATAGAAGGAATTCTCGGTCAGGAACGCGCATTAAAAGCAATTAAGCTTGGCGTGGAGATGAGAGCACCCGGATATAATATTTTTATTGCAGGTATGTCAGGTTCAGGAAAAGCAACGACAGTAAAGCAGGTACTTGAAACTATCGGAGCTGATTGCCCACCACTCTTTGATTATGCTTATGTAAATAATTTCAAGGATAATGATAGACCAATGCTTCTAACTTTTCCAAAAGGAAAAGCAAAAGTCTTCAGAAAAAATCTTACGCACGCAATAGATATTTTGAAAATAAAAATTCCGCAGGCTCTTGAAAGTGAAGATTATATTGAAAGAAAAAAAAAGATAGTTTCCGATTACACTCAGCGAGAGCAGGTTTTGATGCAGGAGTTCGATGCAAAAATGAGAAAGGTAGGATTTTCGCTCGGTCAGGTTAGAATGGGCGATGTTGCCCGCCCGGATATATTGCCAATGGTTAAAGACAAACCTGTGCCTGTTTTTCAGTTGAATGAACAGATTGAACAAGGCAACATTACACAGGAAGAAGCTCAGGAATTGGTAAAAAAATATAATGACCATCAGCAAGAGCTTCAGATTTTATTTAAGAAGGGGTTGAAGACCAGCGAAGAGTTTCAGGATAAACTGCAGGCACTTGAAAGAGGAAGCATCGTAAATGTTGTTAAAGGAATTATTGATAATCTGCAGGAAAAATATAAGGAACCGAAAGTGTACGAATACCTTGAGGAGGTTGAGAAAAATATCCTGGAAAATATTCAAGCTTTCAAAGGAGCAAAACCTTTGGGAGAAACAACGAATGAAGGTTTTATAATAGATTACTTCAAAGAATACAATGTAAATATCAT
>JACZKK010000187.1 GCA_014860115.1 Ignavibacteriaceae bacterium | reverse complement strand
TTTCTATAGTCAACGGTGCTGATCCTTCAAAATGGTTGTTAACATTTACGAATAAATCAACTTCTTTATTCTGTAAATCCTGAATCATTTCAACGATAGTTTTGATTTCCTTATCACGATTAATATATATCTGATTCCAATTGTCGATAGCAATTTTTTCGATACCTTTTCTGTCAGGTCCGTGTAATCTTATTACCGCCAGATCTTTAATATGCTTTTTAAACTTTGCATATATTTCTGTTATTGGTGGCATATAATATCCCTCGAGAAATACCGGAGCTAAGTTTAGATCAGCAAGAAAACCAAAATATTTTTCATTAAGATAATTAGGATTTCTGATTTCAATTCCAATCGGTGGCACATCCTTTTTTATCTGTTTATTGAACTCAGCAAACTTGAATTGAAATTCCGATAATGATTTCATCTTCTGCTTATTCAAATATTCAAATTGAAAGATGAGACAGCCAACTTGTTTTTTTATGGCCTCAATACTATTTAGAAATTCATTGAATAATTCAATAGAAAGAAAAAATGGATTTGGTTTTAATGCCTCGTCATTTTTGTCTTTATAAAAATGAGTAAGTGTAATTGAATTTGGAACTTTGATGGTTAAAAGAAAATTATCAGGTACGGATTTCTTGTATTCTTCAGCAACAGCCTTTTGAGGTAAGACAACTTTTGATGGCCGGAAGAGAGACCAGAACCATTGGTCTATTTCAACCGAATTGAATTTTTCCGAATACTCTTTAAGATAATTTTTGCTTTTTGATTCTGAGTAAACAATTCCATTCCAGGAATCGTACTTCCAGCTGCACGTTCCTAATCTTAGCATCTTAAATAATTTTCAAAATATTTTTGAAGAATCCCGTTCAGTGGCTGAGGTATCTTTTAAGTCATAGTTTTTTTCAAAAATAACTTCACCGTTATTATCGTATTGAAACCACATTCCTATACGTTCACCATTATGATAAAATCCTTCTTCCTTCTTTTTTCCATCCTGATAATTCCAAACCCACCAACCCTCGGGCATATCATTCACAAAACTTCCCTCTGATTCAATTTTTCCATTAGAATAAAAATACTGCCACTTTCCTACGTTCCTGTTGCTATCTAACTGACCCTGAATCTCAATTTTTCCATCCTCAGAGAATATTCGAAATTCACCATGTTTGTAACCATCTTTCACATCGTACTCAACTATTTTCTCATTGACTAAAGCTCTTTCCCTACCTGTGAACGGAATATTACTATTTTGTTTATATAAAAGATTATCCTTCAATATCAATGAAGACTTTGGTGTCTCCTTTTCAGTGCAGGAATAAAACAATAATGAAATTATTAAAGCAAAGAGTAGAGAAAACATGTGGAGTTTAGATTCGTTCATATTAAATTTATTTGAAAAAAGAGTGGATAATTATCTAAATGTGGATTTCTGTATAACCAGCTAATAATCTTTTTTTCGTTTCTCCAAGATCCTGGGAAATAACTTTTACTTCACCTATAGCTGGCATAAAATTGGTATCACCATTCCATCTTGGTACTATATGAAAGTGTATGTGGGCTTCGATTCCTGCACCGCCAGCTCTGCCAAGATTTGCACCTATGTTAAAACCTTGAGGAGAGTAGATTTTTTGTAAAACCTTTTCGGCAAGGAGTATTTCATCCATCAGTTCGTGAGATTCTTCAGTAGTGATTTGTTCCAATGATCCTAAATGTCTTTTAGGCACAATCATCAGATGTCCATTATTATAAGGATAGAGGTTCATCATAACCAAAGTAGTTTTTGATTTATGAACAACAAGATTTTCCATATCCTTTATATCTTTTTCAACAGCAGCACAAAAAATGCATTCGCCTGCGGATTGTTTCTCTTTGAAAGACTCTATATAATTAGATCTCCAAGGAGACCAGAGGTTTTTCATATCTGTATAAAAATAAAGGCGGATACTATCCGCCTATTTAAATTTGATGATTTAATTTTCTTCTTCGCGAGATTTCTTGTAATCTTCAATTACTTTCTGCTCAATTTCTTTAGGCATTTCTTCATAGTGATCAAACTTGCGCTTGTGCACTCCTCTTCCTTGTGTTAAGCTTCTAAGATTAGAAGAGTATTTGTACAACTCGGCAAGAGGGACAAGAGCTTTGATTACCTGGAAACGTCCATCGCTGTCCATACCCAAAATTTTTCCACGCTTACTCGAAATATCACCCATTACATCACCCATATACTCTTCGGGAACTTTAACTTCAATTTCATAAATTGGTTCAAGCAGTACGGGTTTAGCTTCAAGGAAACCTTTTTTAAAGCCCTGACTTGCAGCTATCTTAAATGACATTTCATCGGAGTCAACTGTGTGATAAGTTCCATCAAAAAGTGTTACTTTAACATCAACAACTTGATTGCCAGCAAGTACACCTTTCGTCATTGTTTCAATAATTCCTTTTTCAACGGCGGGAATGAATCTGCCCGGAACTACTCCACCAACAATTGCATTAACAAACTCAAAGCCTTTGCCTCTTTGAAGCGGTTCCATTTTAATATGAATGTGTCCATATTGTCCCCTACCACCCGATTGCTTTTTATGTTTGTACTCAACATCGTTTGCAACAGCTTTTATTGTTTCGCGATACGGAATTCTTGGTTCAACCAAATCGACTTCAACCCCATATCTGTCCTTTAATCTTTTAACGGCTAGCATAAGCTGAAGCTCACCTTGTCCAGATATAATTGTCTGAGATATTTCAGGATCAAATTTCACATTGAAAGATGGATCTTCTTCGTGTAGAGTATGAAGACCAGTCGCTATCTTATCTTCATCTCCTTTTGCTTTTGCTTTAATCGCTCCGCGGATAACAGGATCTGGAAATTCTATCGGGTCAATAATTACAGAATAATTTTTCGAAGCGATAGTATTATTGGTATGAGTGTCTTTTAGTTTAACAACTGCAGCAATATCACCCGCAACTATCTGGGATATATCCTTTCGGTTATGACCATTTAATGTGAAGAGCTGATTTAATCTCTCAGTTTTATTATTATTTTCATTTAACAAGTCCATACCCGGAGATACTTTGCCGGAAATTAATTTAAAAAGTGAAAGCTCACCGACATGCTGCTCAGAAATAGTTTTAAATACAAATAAAACCGGTTCACCATTGGGGTCAACTTTAACTAAAACAGGTTCATTCTTATTTGCAAGCTTTGCACTAACGGTTCCCCTATCAACCGGTGAGGGGAAGTAATTACCTACAAAATCTAAAAAGTTGTTAATGCCGACTGCCTTCGTTGAAGACAATGCAAATACAGGTACAAGATTTCCATTAATAATTGAAGCTTTGAGCCCTTTTTTTAATTCTTCATCGGTGAGCGCACCGTTCTCAAAATATTTATTCATTAAATCTTCAGAAAATTCAGCAACCTTCTCGATCAATTGAGTTCTGAAATTTTCTGCCTGCTCTTTTAAATTGCCAGGAATTTCTGATTCTGATACATTCCTGCTGCCTGCTTCACCATAGGTGTAAGCCTTCATTGAAATAATATCAACAACACCATTAAAACTAATTCCTTCAGAAATAGGAAAGGTAATAACCGTAGCACCAGGATGAACTCTTTCTTTAATATTTTCATAAGTTTCGAAGAATGTAGAATGTTCACTGTCTACTTTATTGATTATAATTGAGGAAGGTAATTTGTATTCATCAATTACACTCTTTGCAGCATCAGTTCCGACTTCTATTCCTTCGGCAGACTTAATAACCATCACAGCAGTATCGCAAACTTTCAAGGCACTCTTTACATCACCGATAAAATCAGAAAAACCGGGTGCATCAATAATATTAATTTTTGTGTTATTCCATTCAACATTCATTAAAGAAGATGAAATAGAAATCTGCTTGTCAATTTCGTTTGGTGTATAATCCGAGACTGTATTCCCGTCTTCAATTTTTCCGATTCGATTAATTTCTTTCGTTGTATAAAGAATAATTTCTGATAGTGAAGTTTTACCGCTTCCGCCGTGACCGACAAATGCAATATTTCGTATAGCCTCCGAAATATACTCTTTCAATGGAATCCTCCTGGAAGTATTTAGTTAGTATGAAATTTATTTTTTA
>JACZKK010000186.1 GCA_014860115.1 Ignavibacteriaceae bacterium | reverse complement strand
AATTATATCAGAATTAGAAATAATAGACCGGAGGTAAAAGTAGCTTGAAGAAGAAATTTATGTGGATTCCTGGATTAGTATTGATTGTCATAATTGTTACAGGATTCTATCCCGGGAGAGGAGATATTTATTTTGAAATCGCTAAGAATTTAGATTTGCTTGGAAGAGTTTATAAAGAAATAGCATTTAATTATGTAGATGAAGTAGACCCCGAAAAATTTTTACGGGCCGGAATTCAGGGAATGCTCTCCTCGCTTGATCCCTACACAATTTTTATTGATGAGAAAAAAATCGAAGATATTGATCTCATTACAAATGGGAAATATGGTGGAGTCGGAATATCAATCGGGCTTCGTGGTGATGAAGTAACTGTTGTTGAAGTAATGGATGGATATGCAGCTCAAAGACAGGGAATTCAGATTGGTGACGTAATTATTGAAGCGGGCGGTTCGGTTATTTCTGTTGATAATATTGATGATGTTTCTTCACTCGTTAAAGGTGAACCCGGAACAACTGTTGAGCTTAAAGTTGTTAGAAATGAATTAAGAGACACATTGTCTTTTAATCTGATCAGGGAAGAAGTTATAATAAAAAACGTAACCTACTCTGGATTTTTTCCTGAGAACAGTGGAAATGTTTATATAAAACTTTCGAATTTCAGCAGAGCAGCTAGCGATGAAATCAAGAAAACGATAAAAGATCTTAAAGAGCAAAAGCCAGTTCAATCAATTGTATTTGACCTTCGCGGAAATCCTGGAGGATTACTGGACATTGCCATAGATGTCTGCGATAAATTTCTTGAACGAGATCAGCTTGTTGTTTCTACACGTGGCAGAGATGCAAGCACCGAAAAGAAATACTTTTCAGTTGAAGAACCTATTATTGGAAGTGAGGTTGGTATCATTGTTCTAATAAATGGCGGAAGTGCATCTGCATCCGAAATTGTAGCCGGTGCTCTTCAGGATCATGATCGTGCAGTAATTTTAGGAACAAAATCATTTGGTAAAGGATTAGTTCAAACAATAACTCCGCTTAGCTATAATACATCCTTGAAGATAACCACGGCTAAATACTATACCCCGACAGGAAGAAGTATTCAGAGAATAGATTACTCTAAAGGCAGTGATATTATCAAAGTCCTTAAGTCAGAGGAAGAAGAGGAATTCTTTACTGATAATAAAAGAGAAGTTTATGCCAAAGGCGGAATTACTCCTGATACAACAGTTGAATTCAAAATTAATGGCGAACTAACAAAGGAGCTTTTAGCAAAGGGATTGTTTTTCAAATTTGCTAATAATTATTATTACAATAATCCGGATACAAAATATTCAGAGTTAAATGATCAGAAACTTTTTAATGAATTTGGAGAATATCTTTCTGAAGAAGAATTTGTGTACATATCACAGACTGAAATTGAAATTGACAACCTGATAAAAGGAGCCGCTGATAAAGAGGAAATAAGGAATGAGTTATTAAAAATTAAAGATGATCTTAAGGGATTATTTGAAAAGGAAATGCAGATATATAAAAATGAAATTCTTCGTGAGATAAGATCAGAGCTTGCTGCCCGTTATCTTGGATTAGAAGGTAGAATCGAAGAACAATTAACTTCAGATATTCAGATTCTGACTGCATTGGACATTCTTGCAAATAAAAATACATACAATAAACTTTTAAACGTTAATGTTCGTTGAGTGAGTTAGCTGCTTCGCTAATTTTTTTAGTTTCCGGATTCTTCTCCGGTATATTGATAGGTATGCTCGGAATTGGCGGTGGATTAGTATTTGTTCCACTTCTTTATTTTACGCTTCCGCTTCTTGGTATTCCGGATTCAACTTTAGCATATTACACAATTGGTACATCATTATTTACCGGTGCAATGGCGGTAACCAATTCTTCAATCCTTCACATCAAAGCAAAAAATTTTATAAAAAAACCTGCAATATTTATTTCGCTCGGCTCACTGTTCACTGCTTCCATCACTCCATTTTTCGTGGTTAAAGTAGAATCGAAAACTCTTGAAATTATTTTTGCTTCTGTTCTTTTTATTGTTTTGATTAGCATGCTTTTTGAATCAGATAAACGCAAATGGCTTGTGCTTTCAAATCCTCTGAGTGAAAAATATTATTTGCCGCTTGGTTTGTTTGTGGGAATCTTTTCTGCGTTCATAGGCCTTGGCGGAGGAGTAATTTATCTACCGGCTTTAATGAACTTATTTTTAGTCGAAGCAAGAAAAGCCGTTGGCACTTCATCAATTATTGCAGCGGTTACAATGCTAACTGCAACAGTTTCATATTTGTTTCAGAGTGCAAATTCCGTTATGCCAACAGGTGCTTTAGGATTCATTGTACTGGCTGCTGCTATTCCACTTGGCATAGGTGCAATAATCGGGTCTTTCATAGGTGTAAAGCTTACTCTTAAGTCGTCTTCGAGAGTGATTAAAAAAGTCTTTGCAGGTATATTAATAATTGCAATTATTCGCATACTATTTAATATAGGTTGAGTCATTTAATGACTTCTCGTAACTCAAAAAAGACAATATGTCCTTCTTGCAAAAGTGAAAGTACTTTACGGAATTCACGTGCGAGAAACACAAAAGAACGAATTATAAAAGCTATTACATGGTTTGAGCTATACAGGTGTAAGAAATGCGGTTGGAGAGGTTGGAGGACAAATATCGTTCTTGAGCAGAGAGCAATTAAGAAAATAATTATTTATACTTTACTGATGATCATTGCAGCGTTTGTTGTCTATAATTTATTAAAGCTCGTTGTTTAATATTTGTGTTGATTTATATTAGCTAATGTCAACTAAAAAAGACATTTATAAAATTTGCTTTAAATAAATAAAATTAAGATTTTAGCACACCAAAAATTGAAGTATTGTTCAGTTCAAAAATGCTGACAAATTAAGCCTCCGCGCTTCATTTTTTCATAACTAATTACGGAATTTATTATAAATCTTGTTTTCAGGATACTTCTCTAAAGTGTTTATTCAGGGTCCCGAAAATCATTTCTTGGGAAGGTTAAAAGGTAGATTATGAAAAAATCTAACCTTGATTATATACTCAGAAACCGGTTGCCAGTTACAATATTCGTGGTATTGGCATCCTTCGCTTTAACCTATTTTGCTTCCCGGGCCGAAAGAGATGGAGTTGGCTATACTCCGGATCAGCCAATTAATTATTCGCATAAACTCCACGCCGGTACAATGAAAATTGATTGCCAATATTGCCATGCTGGAGTTGAAAAATCACGTCACGCTATGGTGCCTCCAACAGCAACCTGTATGAATTGTCATACCGTTGCACGAAAGGACAAACCCGAAATCATCAAATTAACAGAGTATTACAACGAGGGTAAGTCTCTCCAATGGAAACGGATTCATAAAGTACCAGATTATGCTTACTTCAGTCATAGTGTGCACGTAAACAAAGGAATTGATTGTGTCGCCTGTCATGGAGAAATAACTCAAGCGGAAAAAGTCGGTCAGGTGCAATCTTTCACGATGAACAGTTGTTTGAATTGTCACAGAAATGCTCACGATAGATTATCTGATTTAAAAAATGTTAAAAATGGTCCAGATTATTGCTGGGCTTGTCATAGATAAAAATACTTTTTATGAATAGAAAAAAATTCGTTGCATTGTTCTCAACAAGTATTCTGGGTGCAGCTTTGTTAAAAGCTAATCCTTTGAATCTGTTTGGATCGAAGAAAACTTCAACATCTGAGAATCCGGTAATAGTAAATATCAATCCAAATGCAGTTAACAGAGAAAAATCAGGAAAGAACAATGGCTGAAGATTTAAATGGATTGAAGAATACTGATCCTAATTATTGGCAATCGTTTGAAGAACTTTACAACGATCCTGAATTTCTACATTCACATCAGGATGAATTTAAGGAAGGTGTCTCTGACAGACTTGATACATCTGAAATGTCATCTATCTCCAGAAGGAAGTTTCTTGCATTGCTGGGTGCATCTGCTGCTCTTGCAGGAACTGCCTGTTCTGATTACAGGGACAAAGGCGAAATCATTCCATACAACAAAAAGCCTGAGGAAATTACACTTGGCAAAGCAAACTATTATGCTTCAACATGCACTTCTTGTCCAAATGCTTGTGGTATATTAATCAAGACGCGGGAAGGTCGACCAATAAAGATTGATGGCAATCCTGACCACCCTGTTTCAAAAGGGAAGATTTGCGCACAGGGTCAGGCAAGTATAATGAGTCTTTATGACCCTGATAGATTAAAAAATCCAAAAAAGAATCTTGACCGCAGATTTGTTGACTATAACTGGAAAGATGCCACCGATGAAATAATTTTTGATTTGATGAATGCCGGAAATAAAGAAATTGCTATTATCGCTCATAAATTAGTTTCTCCGACAACTAAAAAAGTACTGGATGATTTTGCATCGAAGTATTCTTCAGCCAAAATTTATTCTTACGAACAATTTGATAACGCGGTTAGAAATTCAGCCTGGAAAAAATGCTATGGATTAGGAGAGTTTCCTGCCATAAAATGGAATGAAGCTAAAGTTATTCTTTCTCTTGATGGAGATTTTCTCGGGGAGTCAAACAACAAAATAGAAAATGCAAGATTATTTTCCGATGGAAGAGATGTAGTAAATAAAAAGTTTAATCGTCTTTATGTTGTTGAAGGAAATATGACGATTACTGGTATGGCTGCTGATTATCGGATGAGATTGCGACCGGATTTGCAATTAGATTTTATTTTAAGTCTTATAAATGCATTAAATACAAAAGGTGCCGGGATTCCAATTAATGTAGGCGGATATACCTTAGAAAATTTATCAAAGCAATTTAGTTTAAGCATTGAAACTTTAAATACACTTGTTAAAGACTTATTAAAGAATAAAGGGAAATCAATTGTTTATGCTGGAGATCATCTTCCTGAAGATGTTCACATTGCAGTTAATCTTTTGAACGATATTCTTGGTAATAAAATAATCTACAATTTTGATTCAGCTCCGGTTTCAGTTTTACCTTTATCCGAATCTGTAGAAATAAAAAAATTAGTAACAAGAATGAATGCTGGTGAAGTGGCAGTTGCAATTCATTTGAATTCGAATCCAGTTTATCATTTGCCAAGTGATCTGGAATACGCAGATGCATTATCTAAAGTTGATACAGTAATCAGTCTTGTTGAATTAGAAAACGAAACTTCTGATTTTTCAAATTTTGTTCTCCCTATCAACAACCAATTTGAGTCATGGGGTGATGCAAAAACAAGAACAGGTTTTTATTCGCTGCAGCAACCGGTTATTGCTCCACTTTACGATACAAGACAAACTGAAGCAATCCTTTTAAATTGGATTTCTGGTGATTCTTCCGTTTATGATGAATCCATCTATCATAAATATTTAATGAGCAACTGGGAACAGAATTTTTATCCGGCACTCAACAGTAAATTAAATTTCAAGCAATTCTGGTTTAATTCACTGCACGATGGAGTTGTTTATTCTAAAGATAAACCTGAATCAGTTGGTGCTTTTAATATAGCGTCAACTTCTGGTATAAAGCCCACTGAAGTTTCAAATAATTTCTCTTTGCATATTAAAGAAAGCTACGCTGTTAGGGATGGAAGATTTGCCAACAATGGCTGGCTTCAGGAATTACCTCACCCTGTTTCTAAAGTTGTTTGGGATAATTATGCAGCTATATCACCAAAAACAGCAAATGAATTGAATTTGAAGAGTGATGATTTAGTTGAAATTTCAGCAGGAAAGGATTCTTTACAAATTCCTGTGTTCATCCAACCAGGTGCATCTGATAATTCTATTACAATAGAAACTGGTTATGGAAGAAAGAATGGTGGAACAGTTGGAACTGGTGTTGGCTTTAATGCTAATACATTAATTAATTCTTCTAGTGGATTGACTCCATGGCTTTATTCAAATGTTAAAGTTGAAAAGGTATCGGGAAAATATAAACTCGTAACTGCTCAGACAGTTTATGCTTTCAATGAAGGTTTGACAAAAGATCTTCCTGCAAAAAGAGGAATTATAAAAGAAGGTACTGTTAATGAATATCTTAAGAATTCTGACTTTCTTCATAATGAAAAGCATGAGCTCGAAAGTGTTAATCCTTTCTATGATTACACAGGTGTGAAGTGGGGAATGTCTGTAGATATGAACCGATGTCTTGGTTGTGGCGAGTGTGTTGTTGCTTGCAATGTTGAAAATAATATCCCTGTAGTTGGTAAAGATCAGGTTGAAATGGGAAGAGAGCTGCATTGGATTAGAATTGACAGATATTATTCAGGAACTCCCGAAGAGCCAAACGTGAATAATCAGGTAATGGTTTGCCAGCATTGCGATCACGCGCCTTGTGAAAATGTTTGTCCGGTTGTTGCAACAACTCACAGTCCCGATGGATTGAACCAGATGGTTTACAATCGATGTGTTGGAACGAGATATTGTTCAAACAACTGTCCTTATAAAGTTAGAAGATTTAATTATTTCAATTTCCGCGATCACTTTAAAGGTGGTTACCAGGAATCGCCAGTGTTTGCATTATTAATGAATCCTGAAGTAACAGTCCGTTCTCGTGGTGTTATGGAAAAGTGTACTTTCTGCATTCAGAGAATTAGTGATGCACGTGCAGATGCCACAAAAGATAATAGAGAATTAAAAGGATCAGATGTTAGGACAGCATGTCAGGAAGCATGTTCGACAAATGCAATTCAGTTTGGTGATATCAATAATAAAGAAGAAGAATTTCATACATACCGAAATCATGAACTCGGTTATTTCTTACTTGAAGAATTAAACATCAGACCAAATGTGACGTACATTGCAAAACTTAAGAATACAGACTCGGAGAAAGTATAGTGAGTACGGATTATTCAGTTGAAGCTCCGGTAGTTGCAGGTCGTTTGACGATAGCTCAGATAGAAGAGCTTGTCGCTAAACCGATGGACACTAAGCCGGATAAAAAGTTTTACCTTGCTCTTACGATTTCAGGTAGCGCTTTACTGATAGGTGCCGTTTGTCTGTTGTACACGTTCTACTATGGCATTGGTATGTGGGGAAATAATCAGCCGGTTGGATGGGGATTTGGTATAGTCAATTTTGTTTTCTGGGTTGGTATTGGTCATGCAGGAACACTGATTTCAGCAATTTTGTTTTTACTCCGTCAAAAATGGAGAACAGGTATCGCCCGATTTGCAGAAGCGATGACAATCTTTGCAGTAATGTGTGCCGGTATATTTCCGATAATTCATACTGGTCGTCCGTGGTTAGCGGGTTACTTAACACCATATCCAAACCAGCATGGATTGTGGGTTAATTTCACATCGCCGCTTGTTTGGGACGTGTTTGCAGTATCAGTTTATTTTACTGTTTCATTGGTTTTTTGGTACACTGGTCTGATTCCGGATTTTGCTACTTTGAGAGACAGAACAACTTCAAAAATTAAAAAGACTATCTACTCAATCTTTAGTCTGGGCTGGAGACACTCTTCACGACACTGGCTGCATTATGAAAAAGCTTATGTTATTCTTGCGGGATTTGCGACGCCACTTGTACTTTCAGTTCATACAATAGTAAGCTTTGATTTTGCTGTTTCAATAATGCCCGGATGGCATACAACAATCTTCCCACCATACTTTGTCGCAGGTGCTATCTTTTCAGGTTTTGCAATGGTGGTTACTGTACTTGTATTTGTTAGAAAGATTTTCGATCTGCAGAATATTATTACCATCGATCATCTTGAAAAAATGAATAAGGTAATTCTTGCAACAGGTATGATGGTTGGATACGCTTACTCTATGGAGTTTTTTATTGCCTGGTACAGCGGTGTTCAGTTTGAGCAATTTGCATTTCTAAACAGAATGCTTGGACCATATGCCTGGGCATACTGGACAATGGTTAGCTGCAATGTCATTTTCCCACAGTTTTTCTGGTTTAAAAAGATAAGACGATCAATTCCTGCAATGATAGTTATAGTTCTCTTTGTTAATGTGGGAATGTGGTTCGAAAGATTTGTAATTGTTGTTACTTCACTTCATCGTGATTTTCTGCCGTCAAGCTGGGGAATGTTTACACCAACTCTTTATGATTTTGGGATTTTACTCGGAAGTTTTGGATTATTCTTTACGTTGGTAATCTTATTTACCAAAGCATTACCAGTGGTTTCAATAGCTGAAGTAAAAGCAGTTGCCGATGGTGCTCAGCCAACTCATCACAGAGGAGAGCACCATGACTGATAAAAAGATTTTTGGTGTTACTGCTCTCTTCAACGAACCAAATGCTATAATTTCTGCAGCCCGAAAAGTTGCAGATGCAGGATTTACCAAGTGGGATGTTAATTCGCCTTATCCAATTCACGGCATTGATAAAGCTATGAAGATGAAACCTTCAAAGCTTGGTATTGTCACATTAATATTTGGTTTGTCAGGTGCAGTACTTGCTCTCATTTTAATGTATTGGACTATGTCAGTTGATTATCCGATGATTATTGGCGGCAAACCTTATTTCTCTTTACCTGCTTTTATTCCAGTGACATTTGAAGTTACTGTAATTATGGCAACTCTTTCAACAGTGGTTGCGATGTTTGCTTTCTTCTTTGGATTGCCCAGAAATTCTCACGCTTTGCATGATACAGACTATATGAAAAAAGTTTCGCGTGATCATTATGGAATAGTGATCGAGGCAATTGATCCAAAGTTTGATGAAATGGCCACACTTCAATTGTTGAAAGACCTGAAACCAATTACTACTGAAATAATTTATCATCCGGAAAAAGAAAACTATCCAATCTTTGAACCGAGATTCATTGCTCTGCTAGTTGGTGTTGCTGTAGTTGTTTCTATCGGTACATATTTGATGCTGAACAAGCTTGTGTATATAGTACCATTTGACTGGATGGAGAAACAAGCGAAAGTTATTCCTCAAAGCGGGAGTGAGTTTTTTGCAGATGGCAGAGGAATGAGACTTCCTGTTAAAGGCACAGTTGCCAAAGGATTTATACCATATCCATTTGAAGGTGAAACGAATCCAAAAGAAGTTTTATCTAATCCTTACTTCCCGACAAAAGAAAATTTAGAACTTGGTCAAAGAAAATATTTAACATATTGCAGCCCTTGTCACGGAAATTACGGAGATGGTGATAGCAGATTAGCAGGACAATTCCCAAATCCTCCAACTCTTCATTCGGACAGAGGAAGAAACTTCAGTGATGGGATGATTTATCATATAATTACAGTGGGACAGAATGTGATGCCTTCTTATGCGTCACAGGTTACAAGAGATGAAAGATGGGCTATTGTCAATTATATACGAGCTTTACAGAGAGCAAAGAATGCTACAGATGCAGATCTCAAATTGGTTAAAGCGGAGTAAATCTTAAATGCATAACAACGAATTTAAATATCAGAGAAAAGATTTACCGTCCAGCATTTCAAAAATTGGAATGACGCTTCTTGTTGTTGGAATAGTCCTCGGTGTAGCTGCGTTTTTTGTTGACCACACAAGAGCTGTTTATAATTATCTTATCGCATTTACTTTTATGATCAGTATCGGTGTGGGTGCATTATTTCTGATCTCGCTTGAATATATCGTTGGTGCTGATTGGAGTGTCCCGATACGTAGAGTGGTTGAATTTTTTGCAGCAATAATTCCATTGCTTGCATTACTCGTAATTCCTTTGTTACTGAATGTTGGTGAATTATTTCACTGGTCTCATGCTGATGCTGTTGCTGAAGATAAGTTTTTAACTGGAAAAGCTCCTTATCTGAATGTTACATTTTTCATTATAAGAGTTTTTGTGTTGATTGGACTCTGGTCACTATTCTATTTCTTTTTTATTAGAAATTCGAAAAAGCAGGATACAACCAAAGATCAAAAGTTAACTACAATCAATATCAGATTGTCGGCGATCTTCATTCCGGTATTTGCAATAACGCTTACGATTGCTGCAGTTGATTGGCTGATGAGCATTGAACCTCACTGGTTCTCAACAATTATTGGTGTTTACTTTTTTGCCGGAACCGTTATCGCTGCGCTTGCCGCCGTGACGCTTGCAACTGTTTTATTAAAGGAGAATGGTTATCTGCATCCTGCAATGACCAATGATCATTTGTATAGTCTTGGTGCTTTGTTATTCGCATTCGTAAACTTCTGGGGTTACATTGCTTTCTCACAATATATGTTGATATGGTATGCCGATCTTCCCGAAGAAACTTTTTGGTTCATGCAGAAGTGGGAAGGAAGCTGGGCAATCTTTTCAATTGGATTGATCATCATTAAATTTCTTGTGCCGTACATAGTATTGGTATCGCAGCCTGCAAAGATGGATCCGAAGAAGTTGAAGTTTATTTCTGTGTGGCTTTTGTTTGCTCATCTCTATGATCTCTTCTGGTTTGTCATGCCTGAAATGGAAGAATTATCAGGTGGATATTCATTCAGCTGGATTGACTTAGTTTTTCCAATTGCTGCAGTAGGACTAATAATTTTAGTCTTTAATATGAAAGCAAAGAAAGATAATCTTATTCCTATTGGCGATCCAAAATTACAACGTGGATTGGATTTTCATTTATAAAATTTTATGGAAGAATTAAAAAAAATAATATCTGATTTTATAAAGAATTTAAAAGAGAATCCCGGGACTATCTTTGGGTTTCTCTATCCTTACATTTTGACAATTATTGTAATAATTGGATTATACTATGTAGCAAACATTGGGGATATAGCTATCAATAAAACTTCAGCCTTTGTACCGGACACAACAGTAATTGCTGATCTTCCAGTGGTTCAGGCAAGGACAGTGCCTCCAGTTGATATTTTCAAAATGAAAGATCCTACTGACGAATTAATTCAAAAAGGAAAAGAACTTTATACTACTAATTGTGCATCCTGCCATAACGAAACAGGTGCTGGTGGTGGACCTGCTGCTGTTGGAATGAATCCTGCTCCGAGAAATTTTACAAGTCCGGATGGCTGGAAGAATGGAAAAACTCTCAGTGCTATTTACACTACTCTCGAAGAGGGCATTGAAGGCAGCTCAATGATATCGTACAATTTTCTGACACCAGCAGATAGAATTTCAATTGCACATTACATAAGAAAAGAGTTTATGCCCAATCCGCCAGTTGATACTGATGATGATCTTTCAGCATTAAATTCACTTTATAATTTATCAGCAGGAATGGAATTACCGGCTCAGATTCCAGTAAGCACTGCAATGGAGATTCTTTCTTTAGAAAATGCACAAAAAACAATCAGGCTTGAAGATGCATTAAAGACTATTGATAGTAATAGATCTATATACTCTGTAAGTTTATTCAAATCTATAGTTGATAATGAAAAGCTTGCACTTTCTTCAATGATAAATTCGGATACGTGGAGATCGGGAGAAACAGCTTTTACGGATTTTGTAACTGTCAACATCGGTCAAAATGGTTTCAGCCCGAAAGTAAATTATCTTTCTGATGCTGACAGGAATTTATTGTTTAGTTATCTAAAGCAGATATTATAAAGATGAAGTATTTTATAACCATAATTATAAGCTTGACACTATATTCAATTTCTTATTCAAATAATCCAATTGAAATTGGTGTTGATGAGCAGCTAGGAAAAAATATTCCTCTGGATGTTACATTTAACGATGAAAATGGAAATCCGGTTGTGCTTCGGGATCTTATAAATGGTCCTACCGTCATTGCACTTGTTTATTATTATTGCCCGGGAATCTGTAATCCGTTGATGTTCGAATTGGCTAACGTAATGAACAAATCTGATCTGGAACCTGGTTACGATTATAATGTAGTTGCAATAAGTATTGATGAATTTGAAAATCCGGAAAAAGCTTCCGCTAAAAAGAAGGAAATGTTTTCTGGTTTTGATAAAGAAGTCGATTCAAATAGCTGGAGATTCCTGACAGGTTCAGTTGAAAATATTAAAACTGTTACCAATGCTGCCGGATTTTATTTCAAGAGGGAAGGAGCCGAACTCAGACATGCAGGCACATTAATTTTTATTGATAAGAATGGAAAGATTTGCCGTTATCTCTTCCCAAGCTATTCTGAAAATCATGGTTACGGTATTCTTCCTTTTGACTTTAAGATGGCAGTGATTGAAACTGCTGAAAGCAAAGTAACACCAACTGTTGCAAGATTTTTAAGATTTTGTTTTAGCTATGATCCAGAAGGGCAGAAATACGCATTAAACTTTACTAGAATTTTTGGCGCAGCTATTTTATTATTTGCGGGAATATTTTTCCTCATAATTAAGTTGAAGCCGAAGAAAGAAATAATTAAATCAAGGTGATGATATATGACTGCTAATGAAGCAGCTATAAAAACAAACGGACACGAACCAAGTTATCTCGAATATAAAGGGAAACACACGGGCATATTAGGCTGGATTCTTTCGACCGATCATAAACGAATTGGAATTCTGTATCTAATTTCGCTTGCTATATTCTTCCTCGTGGGTGTTACATTCGGCTTTTTAATGCGACTCGAATTAATTGCTCCGGGAAGAACAATTATGGATGCACAAACTTATAACTCCTTCTTTACTCTTCACGGAGTTATAATGATATTTCTTTTTGTTGTTCCGGGCATTCCGGCAGTATTCGGGAATTTTGTGTTACCGATTTTAATTGGCGCAAAAGACGTTGCCTTCCCAAGGATCAATCTGATGTCGTGGTATATGTATGTAATCGGAGGATTGCTTGCGGTTACAGCTATACTTCTTCCCGGCGGTCCTGCAGATACCGGATGGACTTTTTATGTTCCTTACGCAGTCAGAACAAACACAAACGTAGTTGTTGCTCTCCTTGCGGCTTTTATTCTTGGGTTCTCATCAATATTAACGGGATTAAACTTCGTGACGACTGTTCACCGGTTAAGAGCACCCGGTATGACTTGGTTCAAGATGCCTCTTTCAATCTGGTCACTCTATGCAACAGCCTGGGTTCAGGTACTAGCAACACCAATCATAGGAATTACTTTGTTATTGGTTGCTGTAGAAAGATGGTTTGGCGTTGGTATTTTTGATCCTGCACTCGGTGGTGATCCTGTTTTGTATCAGCATCTTTTTTGGATTTATTCTCACCCCGCAGTTTATATAATGATTTTACCAGCCATGGGTGTAGTCTCAGAAATTATTCCTGTTTTTGCAAGACGAACAATCTTCGGTTATAAGTTTATTGCATTCTCAAGTATTGCGATTGCTTTATTCGGTTCTCTAGTTTGGGCACATCATATGTTTACGGTTGGAATGAGTGATACAGGACAATTTATCTTTTCACTATTAACGATGCTTGTTGCAATTCCAAGTGCAATCAAGGTTTTTAACTGGGTTGCCACTTTATACAAAGGTTCAATTGATCTCTCAACTCCATTACTTTTTGTGCTTGCATTTATTTTCTTGTTTACAATCGGTGGACTTACAGGTGTAATGCAAGGAGTACTCTCAATAGATATTCAGATTCACGATACTTCATTTATTGTTGCTCACTTCCACTATGTAATGTTTGGTGGAACAGGCTTCGGATTTTTTGCAGCCATGCATTACTGGTTTCCAAAAATGTTTGGAAGAATGTATAACAGAAAACTGGCTAAAACTTACTTCTGGTTTTTATTTATCGGTTTTAATTTATTGTACTTCCCAATGTTCATTATGGGCTGGCTGGGAATGCCACGAAGATATTACGATTATTTACCGGAGTTTCATTCCTATCATTTAATTTCAACAATTGGTTCCTGGATACTCGTAGCTGGACTCTTGCTTATGGTTTACAACATTTCCCGTTCTGTATTCAAAGGGAAGGTTGTTACCGAGAAAAATGTTTGGGGTGGAGAAACATTGGAATGGCAGATCGATACTCCTCCAATTCACGAAAACTTTTATGATATTCCGGTTGTCGAAGCCGATCCATATCAATATAAAATGAATGAAGAGAAATCAGAAAAAGAGGTGGTTAGTTGAGTTCAACTGAACAAATTGCCGGAACACACGTGCACAGAGATGATGTAGGCTCCCGGATGGGAATGTGGCTCTTTCTGTTTACTGAACTTATTCTGTTTGGAGGTATGTTCATTCTTTATTCAGTTTACAGATTTCAATACGCCGATGAATTCCATCTTGCTGCAAAGGAATTAAATACTATAATGGGTGCATTCAACACTGCAGTTTTGCTCACGAGCAGTTTGACTATGGTGCTTGCAATCATTGCAATTCAGAGAGACCAGAAAACTTTATCAATTCTATTGCAGCTGATTACAATTTTCCTTGCACTTTTCTTTTTGGTTAATAAATATTTTGAATGGACAGCAAAGTTTCATCATGGAATTTATCCCGGTAGTGAAGAGCTTCTATC
>JACZKK010000185.1 GCA_014860115.1 Ignavibacteriaceae bacterium | reverse complement strand
CCAAAGGGGAGGGCTTTTAGAGTTTCGGGACTCATTGGTTTATCCATTGCATGAACTCGTTAACATTATTTTCTAAAAATTAACCCCCTCCTTTGGAGGGGGCAGGGGGAGGCTTTATATTATCTTTTTTCGATGGTAACAGTTTCCATCACAACATCTTGTAAAGGTTTGTCGCCAGGTTTTGATGTTGCAACTTTTCCGATTGCACTAACCACTTCCATTCCTGCGATAACTTTTCCAAATACTGTATGTTTTCCATCTAACCAAGGAGTAACAACAAGTGTTATGAAAAACTGGCTGCCGTTCGTATTTGGTCCGGCATTAGCCATAGAAAGAATTCCCGGTTGATCATGTTTTAAAGCTGGCACAATTTCATCAGCAAATTTTCCACCCCAGAAACTATCGCCGCCTCTTCCTGTTCCGGTTGGATCGCCACCCTGAATCATAAAATTGTCAATAACTCTGTGAAAGATTACTCCGTTGTAATAACCTTTGTTTGCTAGCCCTACAAAATTCTCAACTGTTTTGGGAGTTTCTTTTGCGAACAATTCAATTTCGATTGTTCCCATATTAGTTTTTATAACTGCTACTGTCATTTCTTTACTTTCTGATTTTTTTTGAGTTTCTTTTGTTTCCACTTTCCCTTCTTCCTGAGCATTGCAGGCAAAGGTTGCAAGTGAAATAATCAGGCCGATCATTAATTGTTTCATTTTTTCCTCTTTTATGGTTGAATGATGTTGTTTAATAATAAGATTAAAATAAAAATTCCTAAAACAATTCTGTAATAGACGAAAAGGAATGTTGTGTTCTTCTTCAAATATTTTAAAAGAAAATCTATTGCAAGATAACCGCTGATTCCTGAGACTACAGTTGCAACAACAATGTTAACAGCCATAGATTGGTCAATAAATTTCAGAGCTTCATACAATTGTAAAACACCACTGGCAAGCACTGCCGGGACACTTAGCAAAAATGAAAATCTTGCGGCTGCTTCACGATTTAAACCGACAAATAATCCCGCAGTAATTGTTGTCCCTGACCTTGATGAACCGGGAATCAGTGATATTGCCTGTGCAATACCTATTATGATTGAGTCAATGGCTGTAATATTTCCAATATCTTTTTTGAACTTAGCTATTTTCTCTGCCAAAGCTAAAATTAATGCAAGAACTATCAAGCTTGCAGCGATGACGTACAGATTTTTTGTCAGTGCACCTTCGATTGCATCTTTAAATGCCAGACCGATTATAACAACCGGAATTGTTCCAAAAATTATGAGCCAGCCTAATTTGGAATTTATTTTTTGTTCAGAATACTTAACTGGTTTTACGATGTTATCGAGAACAAAATCTTTGATAATATTTATCAGGTCCTTCCAAAAATAAACAAGCACCGCCAGCATAGTTCCTAATTGAATGACTGCGATAAATGCTGTCCATTGCTCGGGATGATCTTCAGAAATAAGATTCATAAATTTACCGGCAAGAGTTAAATGCCCGGTGCTGCTTATCGGGAGAAACTCAGTTAATCCCTGAACAATTCCGAGTAAGATTGCTTCCAGTACGCTCAATTGCTTACACCAAATAAGTATGAAATACCAAGCTTAACACCAAGTGAAAAGGTATCAAAGTTTACGTTCTCTCCTTTAACATTATTGACAAGTGTATTTCCATTACTATTTTCAGGTTCACCATTTATATCATACCTCATATCGACACCAATATTTGCATAGACATTTTCTGCTAAAGCAGTATTAGCTTCTGCACGCAAGACACCTCCGAAACCAACTGATGTGAATGTGTCTTCTGTCCCCTGCCATTTTTTACTTTCGGTTACATTTACAAAACGGACACCTGCACCACCGCCAAACTTAACATTGTAACCGGTACCTAAAAGTACATAATAAGCCATCGCTGATGGCATAAAAGAATTATAAGCAAGTTCATATTGGCCCGGGCCCACATTCTCTGTATAAGAATAAATCTGATAAGGAATTTCAATGCTTAGTTCAAATGACTTGCTTAGAAATGTTCCAACTTCGCCTGTAAAGATAACGGCTGAGTTAAATGTACCTAGCTCTCCATCGGATGGTGCAAAATTTTCATTAATATAATCCTGGACAGAAGGAAAACTTAAAAAATTAATTCCCATCGTACCCTTCAATTCAACTTGTGCTAAAGAAAAATCAGAGGCAATAATTAATAAAAAGAAAAGTGTGATTTTTTTCATGTCTCTTCAGAATTTGATTTAAAGATATTTAGTAGGCTAGTATGCTGCTTGTTAAGTATGAAGAACATTACAAGTGCAGCAATTATAAATAAAATGTAAGATATAATGTGGGTAAGAAAAGCATACGCTGCACTTATCGTTTCTCCAAAACCAAACAGAAGGACCAGTGTACTTTTTGCAAGTGCGTGATAAGAACCAGTTGCACCCGGTGTCGGAATAATAACGCCTATTGCACTAATGCTCATCACAATCCAACCCATTGAAAAGGTTACGTTGTTTCCTGATTGCATATCCAGCATAAAGAATCCAAAATAAGAGGTTAAAGCATAGATAAGAAGAATTATTACCGAGGTCATAAATGTAAGTAAAAAGTTTTTTGTACCTCTTAGAGTTGTAAAACCTTGAATCAACATTTCAAAAATGTAACCAAGCCGTTCAGCAAGATTGGAGGAAACTCTTCCAATTAATCTTAAGAGATAACCATAAAATTTCTCCTTAAGCTTTACGGAAAGATATATCATCAGAAGAACGACAAATAATGCAATCGCTGAAATATATAATGTCGCTTCGAGCCACGGGAACGCTTCATATAAACTTGAACTCCAGATAAATGCTGAAATTAAAACTGCTGATCCCATAGAAATAATATCAATAACCCTTTCAACTATAACAGTGCCGAACATAGATGACCGGGAAAGATTCTCATACCTGCCAATCATAATTGCACGGGTAACTTCACCGAGTTTTGGAGTTACACAATTAACTCCGTAGCCAATCATCAGTGCACCGAATAAATTCCACATCTTGACATCAGGCTTTACAGAATGCAGAATAATCTTCCAGCGAAGTGCTCTGATATAATGACCAAGCATTATCGAGGCAGCAAAGATAATTATCCACAGAAGTGAGGCGTGAGAAACTAAGTCCATTACTTCACTAAAATTAACATCTGAGAATGCGAGGTAAAGAAATAGTACTGCCAGCCCAACCGAGATTAATAAGTTGAAAATTCCTCTCAGTGCAGGTATTTTTTTTACGCTATCTGAGATCAAGAACCTGGCTTCCTTCGGGTGGAGAAAATTGGAAGTAACTATCAGACAAATTTTTATTTAATTGATAATTAGATAGATCAACCTGAATTTTTCCTGTCGCAGGATCATCAATCATTACTTTTGTAATGAGATGTTCAGAATCAATAAAAAGTTTAACAGAATTAAAACTAAAGGTGTCATCTTTCGGAATTAACTCAAGACCTTTTTTACCTTCGAATTCAAAGGTGTTCAGCTCACAATCTTCAGGATATTCAAAAATGATTTGACGAATTGAGAGAATTTTATTTCCCTCGGTATCATAATCAGTGATTATTACTTTATCCTGTTTTTTATTGTAGTTCCATGAAGTTTCACCATCTGAAACAATGAGCATATTATCAAATTCGAATCTCAAATTGTTCTCTTTTTTATAAAAGACTTTTCCTTTAAGATTAACTTTATCATTTACAGATTGAACTATCTGAGCAGAGAGATCTTCAATAGATCCAAACTTATCCTGAATGTTTTTTAAAACTGCGTTAGCATTTTCCTGGCAAACACCGGAGCTAATAAATGCTAGGATAAAAATTACTACTATAAAAATTTTACTAATCATCTTCATTTCTTTATTAAAGTGATCTCAAAACAGTTTCAAGCTGCTCTTCATTTTCGACTAACACCTGTCTGGCTTTACTGCCATCATTAGGACCAACGATACCTGCGTCTTCAAGCTGATCAACAATTCTTGCGGCACGTGAATATCCTAATTTTAATTTTCTCTGCAAAAGTGAAACGGAGCCCTGCTGATGGCGAACAATCACCTTAGCCGCTTCCTCAAACATTGGATCAAGATCAGCAGAGAACCCGGAGGAGGAACCTTTTTTCTTATCATATATTGAAGGCAGGTAATATGGTTTTGAATAAGACGGCTGAGAATGAATATAGTTTGTTATGCTTTCAACTTCATCAGTAGAAATAAATGCATTTTGCATTCTTATCGGTTTAGGCGATCCCGTTGGAAGAAACAGCATATCACCTCTGCCAAGTAGTTGCTCGGCACCGTTCATATCAAGTATTGTTCTTGAATCAATCTTTGTAGCGACCTGATATGCAATCCTCGAGCTGAAATTTGCTTTGATCAGACCAGTGATAACATTCACTGAAGGTCTTTGAGTAGCAAGCACCAGGTGTATACCTACTGCACGGGCAAGCTGAGCCAATCGAGTAATCGGTTCTTCAACATCTCTTCCAGCGGTTATCATCAAATCGGCAAGCTCATCGATGATTACAATAAGATACGGCAAGTGATGATGCTTAATTAATTCTGTATCGTGCGGTTTGGTTTTAGGGTTATCAACTTTTTTATTATAATCAACGATATTTCTCACTCCTGCTTTAGCAAGTCGGTCGTATCTTTTTTCCATTTCAATCTCAACTGACTTGAGCATAAGAACCGCATTCTGGGGTACAGTGATTATTTCTTCATCAATATCAGGTGAAACGGCAAGGTAGTGTCTTCTTAACTTGTTATAAAAAGAAAGTTCTATCTTCTTAGGATCGACAAGAAGAAACTTTACATCTGCAGGAATTTTTGAATACAGCAAGCTGCTTATTATCATGTTGATGCCAACGCTTTTTCCTGAACCGGTTGAGCCTGCAATCAAAAGATGAGGCATTAGTGAAAGATCTGTAAGGTAAACATCGCCGCTGATTGTTTTACCAAGCGATAATGGTAAATGCATTTTCGAATCACGTACTTTGCCAAGTACCGCACGTGCATTTACAATTGCAGCTTCCGCATTTGGTATTTCAACACCTATGGCACCTTTCCCCGGAATGGGCGCAATAATTCTTATTCCCCTTGCAGCAAGAGCAAGAGCAATATCATTCTCAAGTCCGACAATTTTACTGATCTTTACACCGGGGGCTGGAACAATTTCATAAAGAGTTACAACTGGCCCGGGAGTAACTGAGATATTCTGAATTTCAATATCGAAAAGTTTCAGTTTATCCTTAAGCAGTTCTGCATTCCGGGTTAACTCTTCCTCCGCTACTTTTATATCTTCTGCAGCGGCTGGTTGAAGCAGATCAAGGCCGGGAAGCTCATAATCCAAATCTTCCTCCCAGGGATCGGGAAGTTTCTTTTCTTCATCTTCAACAAATTTTTCATCCGGCAGCTCACCTGTTTTTCCCAAATCAACTTTCTTTCTATCGCTTACGGATATTTCATCTTCTTTCATTACTTCGGTCTCAATTTTTCTGATGATCTGAATTTGAGTTTGCGCTTCGGCTTCCTCTTCCATTAAATCTTCTGCCGAAAGATCATCTTCTTCAACAACAACAGGTTTTTTCTTTTCTTTACCCAGCTTCTTAATTTTTTCAAGATTGGATTTATCTTCTTCATTCTTATTAATTTTTATCTTTCCTTCGGTATCGGAAGCGAACATATTTTTAATAAAATTAAATATGTTTTCAATCTTAACATCGAATGCAAAAATCAAAACCACGGCAGAAACAAATAATAGAAACAAGATGCTCCCTGCTGTTCCAAATAATCCGACCAGCCAGATTCCAAGATATTCGCCAACGTTACCCCGGAGTTCTTTTGTACCAGGCAGAAATTCCAGTCCGGCTTTTAATACCCCAAAGAATGAAGCAATTGTAAGTCCAAAGATGAATAAAAGGTTAGTAGTGTGTATAAGTGTTTTGAAAGTAAATTTTTTAAAGAATGATGATCCCCACAAAAACATAATCGCAGGAAATACTAAAGAGAAATAGCCTATTGTTGACTTAATGAAAAAATATGAGAAGTGCGCACCGGTTATACCAAGCCAGTTGTGGGATTCGCCGCCAGAGAAGATTGTGTTATTAAGTAGAAACTCATCTTTTCTGCTGTACGAAATTATGCACAGAAAAAGAAACACTGAAAACAGAATGAGAAAAATTCCGATAATTCTTTTCTTCTTGTCCGGAGAGAAGGAAAAATAATTTTTGTTTGAATTATTCTTTTTACTGCTACCGGTTCTCTTCTTTACAGCCATTCTGATATCGTTGATTACTTTAATACTTTTAATGCATTCCCTGAGTAAAATGGAATCACATCTGTGCTATCTATTTCGGCACAAGCTTTCAGGTCATCTTCAAAGCCATTAGTAACAAGGATCTGACCATGGTCAGTTTCGCGCAATAATTTTAAAATATTTTTCCCAAAAGATTTGAATAAAGCTAATGCGCTTTTTGAGGCATCAGTCAATTCAACTTTTTTAGATTCGTCAATCAATTCGCAAACAAGCATACCTGCACAGACAGAATCTTCAAGACTGAAAAAATTATTATTGCCAGAACAAAGTATAACAACATCCTCATTCAAACTTTTAATATGTCTGGCGAGTGATTCCATATTATTAAATGAACAAATAAAAAGATTAGCAGAATACTTTGCTTTAACGATTGCACGTGAACCATTAGTTGAGTAAAAAACTATTGACTTCCCATTCACGATCTCATTTGTATATTCAGACGGAGAATTACCTAAAGCAAAACCTTCGATCTTTTTAGTGTTGCGTTCTCCGCCAAGAAGGGTCTGCCCGCCAAAAATTCCTCCTGAAACTTTTACGGCAAATTCAACTGTACCTACAGGCACGATTTCTTTTGCCCCATTGGTGAGTGCTGTAATTATAGTTGATGATGCACGTAAAACATCGATAACAACAGTAGTTTTTCCGGTAAAGAAAAGTTCATCTGCCTGAACAGGTGAAAATAAAACGTCGAGTCTCATTGTGTCATCTACTTTTTAACAAATGGAAGTTTAGTAACCACTGCAGGAAATTCTTTATCTCTTATTTTGAATGCAACTTTACTGCCTGCTGTGTTCAGAGGTTTATCAACGTAACCAAGCGCAATCGGTTTTTCTAATACGGGACTAACCGTTCCGCTTGTAACGATACCAACTTTTTTTCCATCAGCAGTTATTTCATAACCATGCCTTGGAAAAGTTTTTTCATCTGAAATCATAGCAACCAGTTTTCTGCCCGGCCCGTCTTGTTTCATCTTTAAGATTAAATTCTTCCCGATGAAATCGCCCTTTTCAGTTTTTGTAATCCATCCAAGTCCGGCTTCGATAGGATTTGTTGTTTGATCAATATCATTTCCATAAAGACAATAACCCATTTCAAGGCGAAGTGAATCACGTGCAGCAAGTCCAACCGGCTGTATATCAAATTCTTTTCCTGCTTTAAATACTTCTTCCCAAACTTTTTCAGCTTTAGATTCATCACCGGTAAAATACAATTCGTACCCAAGTTCTCCAGTATAACCTGTTCGGGAAATAATCATATCTATCCCAGCAATTTTTCCTTTTATAAAATGATAATATTCAAGCTCAGGCATATTTGGAACTAGTTTCTTTAATACTTCACCCGAGTTTGGTCCCTGCACAGCGAGCAGCGAGTAATCATCGCTGCGATTATTTATTGTAACACCAAACTTGTTATTCTCTTTCATCCAGCTAACATCTTTATCTATGTTGGAAGCATTAACAACAAGAAGAAATTCTTTATCAGATATTTTATAAACGAGAAGATCATCAACTATGCCGCCATCAGGATAGCACATTGCAGAATACTGCACCCTTCCCGGAAAAAGTTTAGCTGCATCATTAATTGTTATATGCTGAACAAAATCGAGTGCCTTATCTCCCGTAACAAAAACTTCGCCCATATGAGAAACATCGAACACACCAACTGAATTACGGACTGCTTTGTGCTCAGCAATTATAGAAGAATACTGAATAGGCATTTCATATCCGGCAAACTCAACCAGTTTTGCTCCAAGTTTTTTATGAATGTCATTGAATGTAGTTTTTTTCATTTACTCGCCCCATTGAAATAGTTATTATAAAAATCTTTAATTCACTTTTTAAGTTTTTTCCAATCGCTAAGGAATTTTTCCAGGCCAATATCTGTCAGCGGATGATTGAACATCTTTTTAATAACATCGAATGGAATTGTGCAGACATCAACTCCGATTAATGCTGATTCTACAACATGCAAAGGATGTCTCACGCTGGCTAAGAGAACCTGAGTTTTGCAATTATAATTTTTGTAAATCTGGACTATCTGCGAAATCAAAGCCATACCACTTGTACTTATGTCATCAAGCAGTTTTCTAAAATCTTTTCCTTCTTTTGAAACAAGAGAAGGATTTGTTGTAACTCCATCATGAATACCAAGTGCAGCCGCTTCTTTAATTTCGTTAACGTTAACTATGTCTATGAAAAATTTCATGGTTTTACTTTAATTTCAGATTATTAGTTAATTAAAACTAATCAAATTCTCTGGTTAAATCATGCCCGGTTTTTGCAGAATAGAATTCAAAAGTATCGGCGGATAAACTTGCATCTTCCCTCAAAGTAATTTTTACA
The DNA here is from genome assembly GCA_014860115.1 of Ignavibacteriaceae bacterium. GTDB lineage: Bacteria > Bacteroidota > Ignavibacteria > Ignavibacteriales > Ignavibacteriaceae > IGN2. The sequence goes on along the minus strand of JACZKK010000185.1, from coordinate 4,519 downwards.
AGATATTTAAATTGAAGCTTGAATAAGGACTTAAACTTTCCTTCTCTGATTTTTGCAATGGTTGATGGATGAGATTTTACAATGATACTTCTCTCACGTGATTTCCTTCTAAATTTTTTCAACCAGCTTTCAAGATCATAAACAAGATGTGAACTTTTTGTAAGCAAACCTGTACCGTGACATTCGGGACAAACTTCTTTGATTGCCTGAACTATATTTTGCCTGATACGCTGCCTGGTAATTTGAATCAACCCGAAATCGGACATTGGTAAAATTGATACTTTTGCTCTGTCTTTTCTGAATTCCTTCTTCAATTCATCGTAAACTTTTTTCCGATTCTTATCATCTTCGAGATCAATAAAATCAATCACAATAATTCCGCCAATGTCACGGAGGCGCAATTGTCTTGCTATTTCACGGGAAGCTTCAAGATCCGTTTTGAGTGAATTTGATTCCTGATCTTTGCTCTTTGCATATTTCCCGCTGTTAACATCAATGACAACCATTGCTTCAGTATGCTCAATGATAAGATAACCGCCACTGGGAAGAGAAACTTTTCTCCCCATTAGAGTTTTAATCTGCTCGTCAACTTTGAATGTATTGAATATGCCGTAAGTGGATTTATAGAGTTCAACTTTTTCAGCTATAGCAGGTTGTACAAGCTCAAGATAATTATTTATTTCCTTGTAAAGTTTTTTTGAATCAACAAATATTTTTGAAATGTCAGAATTGAAGAGGTCGCGAATTACACTTACTGTTGTATTCAAATCCTGGTAAACAAGTGCCGGAGGGTTTTTAGACTTTGCTTCTTTTTCTATCCGTTCCCATGTTTTCATAAGATTTTTCAAATCATCTTTAAGGATTTCCTCATCCTGTTTTTGGGCAACGGTTCTGATGATTAATCCGTAATTCTCGGGAACAATTTGCCGTGCAATGTACCGAAGTCTTTTACGCTCTTTATAATCGAAAATCTTTTTAGAAATGCCCACTTTATTATCATAAGGCAAGAGAACGCAAAATCTACCAGGCAGCGAAACTGAAGAAGTTACTCGCACACCTTTATTGCTTACCGGTTCCTTAATAATCTGTATAAGAATTTCCTGACCTTTTTTCAAGGTTGGAATTGTAGGCTCTGTTCTTTTCGACTCAGGTTTTGTTTGAGTGAGAGGGATTCCGTTCTCATCTTCATCATCAAGATCAGTATCTTCATCTCCAAGCATATCCTGTAGCTGCTGTGTTCTTTCACCAATATCTGAAAAATGTAAGAAGGCATCGTGCTTCATGCCTATATCAATAAATGCTGCACGAATTCCCGGAAGAACTCTTGCAATTCTTCCAAGATATATGTCTCCCACCATTCGGCGGTTTTCAGGATAGTCTACAAAGAAGTCGGCTAAGTTTCCATCTTCCGTAATGGCAACACGTGTTTGCGAGGAAGTGGAGTTGATAATAATTTCTTTTACCATTTAATACAAACTCACTTGATGAAAAAATATATTTCATCGAAAATCTTTTAAAAAACAAAAAGCCCTTCTGCGGATTTACAAGCTTTGCCCAATACATAAAACTAAGCAATAGTAAAAACAGATTGAAGAAAAATATTTCAATTTGCATAATGAGCTTTTCGACTAAAATTAATTACGAAAAATTCCAATAATGAATAATATTTAGAGACAGCTAATTGTCAGGACGTGATTCCTGTATACCGCCTGCTTATTTTAATAATTCTTTTCTGCTGAGAGAGAGTTTACCGTTTTCAATTTTAATAAGCTTAACGGTTACTTTGTCTCCAACTTTGAAGTAATCGCTTACTTTCTCAACTCTTTTATTGTCTATCTGGGAAATATGAAGGAGTCCTTCCTTCCCCGGGATAATTTCAACAAACGCACCGAAATCCATTAACTTGGTAATAACACCCTCGTAAGTCTCACCAATCTCAGGAGTAGCAGTCATCTTTTTAATATACTCTTTACATTTTTGTGCATTCTCTTTATTCGGTGAAGCAATATTAACAGTTCCATCTTCCTCAATATTAATCTCAACACCGAACAAACGCTGCATTCCCTGAATAGTTTTTCCACCCGGACCAATTACCAACCCGATCTGATCCTGTTCCACTTTCATAGAAATTAATCTTGGTGCAAACTCAGAAAGTTGTTCACGCGGTTTACCAAGAGATTGATCCATAATTCCAAGTATGTGAAGCCTTCCTTCACGTGCCTGCTGCAATGCTTTTTCCATTATCTCGAATGATATTCCCTGGATTTTGATATCCATCTGGAAGGCTGTTATTCCAGCTTCAGTTCCGGCAACTTTGAAATCCATATCACCAAGATGATCTTCATTTCCAAGTATATCGGAAAGGATAGCATACCTCTCATCTTCCTTCACCAATCCCATAGCAATGCCAGCAACACTTTTACTAATGCCAATTCCGGCATCCATCATCGAAAGGGATCCGGCACATACAGTTGCCATTGAAGATGATCCATTCGATTCAAGTATATCGGAAATTACACGCACAGTGTATGGGAAAATTTCTTCACCCGGTAAGACCATTTTCAGTGCTCTTTCAGCAAGATTGCCGTGTCCGATTTCTCTTCGTCCAACCCCTGTCATTCTTCCGACCTCACCAACACTGAATGGAGGAAAGTTATAGTGAAGCATAAATCTTTTTGTGTATTCTTCCCGCAGACCATCAATTATCTGCTCATCGTTTTTTGTGCCGAGAGTAACTGTGGTTAAGCTTTGTGTCTCACCTCTTGTAAACAAAGCTGATCCGTGGGTTCTTGGTAAAACTCCCAGTTCAATAGTAATTGGTCTTACCTGAGTTGTATTTCTTCCATCGAGACGAATTCCTTCTGTAAGAATTCTTTCCCTCATTAATTCTTTTTCAAGATCATGAAGAATTGAAGCAATTACTTTTTCCTGATCAGGAAATCTTTCGGCAAGTGCTGAAACAACCTCCTCCTGAAGTTGTTTGTTCTTTGCAGATCGTTCTTCTTTGGTTAAGACGGAGTGAACGATATCCTTAAATTTTCCTCCAGCAATCTCGAGAACTTCTTTTTTAAGCTCTCCATCGATTGCATTTGTTTTTATTTCCCACTTATGTTTTCCGGCTTCACTTCTGAGATCATGTTGAAGCTGAACAAGTTTTTTAATTTCAACCTGTGCAAACCGGAGCGCACTCAGAAGTTCATCTTCGCCAACTTCTTTCGATTCGCCTTCCACCATAATAATAGAATCGCTGGTTCCAGCAACAATAAGTTCCAGATTACTCTGCTCGATCTCTGCATGAGTTGGATTTACAATTAACTGCCCATTGATTCTTCCAACACGAACTTCTGCGATTGGCCCATCAAAGGGAATATCAGAAATTGTCAATGCAGCCGAAGCTCCAATTGCGCTAAGAACATCCGCATCATTCTGACCGTCATACGAAAGAACAAAGGCAATGATCTGAGTTTCGTTCATAAAATTTTCAGGGAACAAAGGTCTGATTGGCCGGTCAATCAATCTTGAGGTGAGAATCTCTTTTTCTGTAGGTCTGCCTTCTCGTTTTATAAATCCCCCCGGGAATTTACCTGCAGCAGATGTTTTCTCCCTGTATTCAACCTGAAGAGGAAAGAAATCCTGATTTTCTTTTACTTCAGTTGATGCAACTGCACTAACAAGAACCATAGTGTCGCCATAACGAACCATAACAGAACCGTTAGCCTGTCTAGCGTATCTTCCCGTTTCAATCGAAAATACTTTACCACCAATTTCGACTTCCTTTTTAACTATCATTTCAATTTCCTTACTTTCTTATGTTCAAATCTTTAATTATAGCTCTGTATCTCTCAATATCTTTTTTCGTTAGATAATCAAGGAGCCTTCTTCTTTTACCAACCATCATCATCAATCCTCTTCTTGAATGATGATCTTTTGCATGAACATTGAAATGTTCAGTCAAATCGTTAATTCTCTTTGTGAGAAGCGCGATCTGTACTTCAGTTTTACCTGAATCTTTTTCGTTTCCACCGTACTTCTTTATGATTTCGGCTTTTTCGTCTTTTGTCATTTTATTTAATCCTTATTATTAGTTATACGATATAATCCCAGAAACTATCCGCCTAAGGCTGATAAACCAGGATTAATTAATTAGTTTACTTAAAATTTCTTTTCCTGTTTCTTCGTCTTTTTTCATTTGAATGATCAGCTCATCAACAGAGTTAAACTTTTCTTCATCTCTGATTTTTTCTACCAAATTAACCTGCATTATTTTATCATAAATATCCCTATCAAAATCGAAGATGTAGAATTCAGGAATAATATCTCCATCTTTATGAAAAGTAGGTCTGCTTCCAAGACTTAACAAACCAAAATGTTTTTCATTTTCAACGATACATTCAGCTGCATAAATTCCCTTTGCCGGAATAAGTTTGTCCTCATTTTCAACAGAAAGGTTTGCAGTTGGAAAACCAAGTTTCCTTCCTCTGCCATCACCCCGAACAATCTTTCCTTTGAAGTTGTAGAG
>JACZKK010000184.1 GCA_014860115.1 Ignavibacteriaceae bacterium | reverse complement strand
ATACTGAGCAATTCATTTAATCGCATACCGGTGTAATAGGCAGTAGTGAAAATATCTTTTAATAGCTGATCTTTTGTTTTGTTAAGGATTAGAATTAATTCAGCCTCTGACAAATAAACCGGAAATGATTTAACAACCTTTGGAGATTTGATTTTACTGAATGGGTTTTCCTGGATGTAATTCCAAATTACAGCTTTATTAAATGCGGCCTTCAATGATCGATGATATAATGATGCTGCAAACTTAGATTTTGCATAAACGGAGGAAATAAATTGATCAATATTTTTTGAGGTGATATATTCAAGGGGTGTATCTGGAAGAAAAGCTTGTAGCCTATTGAATGATGGTGTGACAGCTTTGGAAAGATACTTTTCTGAATAGGTGTTTTTAACATAGGATTTATATTCAGCAATAAAGCTGCTGAGCTTGATTGAAACCTTTTGAGGAATAGAGTCTAACTTTTGTTTAGGAACAAATGAAGCTTTGAATTTTTCAGCTTCTTTTCTATCAGAAGTTTTTGTTGAAACTTTGGTTCTCTTCCCATTTACAAAATAGACTAATTGAAAGTATGGCGATTTGGAATCTCTTGTAAGAAACATAAGCGGATACTCCTTTTAGAGTGTACCGACAATGTCCGGCAAGTCGTAAAACATTGGAAATAATGCGGAAAAATAAATTTTCCCACTGCCTGTCACGCAGGAGGTCGCGAGTTCGAGTCTCGTCGGCCCCGCAAAGAAATCCCTCTTGAGAGGGATTTTTTATTTTAAACAAACAGATCAGGATAAGTCTCGCTTGACTCAGCGAGTAAAATAAGACGGGTTGACCCCGCTCAAAAAAGCTCACTAATCAGATGAGTTTTTTGATTCTCACTTACACCAATTTGAGTCTAAATATCCAAACTTCTATTCTTAATTATTCTACTTCAATTACTATATTTCATACTGATTTTTTAATCAGTAATTAGTTATTATGAAAATAGCTCCCAGATATTTAATTATTATATTTCTAATACTAAGTGTTACCGCCTTTCCACAGGTAGAAAATGTTCCGCTGAATCATCCCGTTTATACATTTTTAAAAGAAATGAAAGTTAAGAACATAATTCCTTATATAAGTGAAGATATTCCAAATTTATCAAGATTTCAGGTGAAGGATTACCTTAAGCAAGTTGAAGAAAAACTTAGTGAGTTAAGTAATACAGAAAGAAATTTATTCAATCGTCATAAAGCAGAATTTTATGAGTTGCTGGATCCTGATAACACAACCTATTATTTTCATCCAAAAAAAAATTTTGTTACAAGCTTATTAGAAACTTTTACTGATAAAGTAAAATATATTTATGCCTATTCGGGGGAAAATGCTAATGCATTTTTAAACTTGCGTGGTCATTACTATTATGGTCAGCAATTCCAGCCTTTCGTTAATAACGCTCATTTATTTGATATCGGATTCAGATTTCACGGAACACTATTTAAGCATCTTGGCTACAATATGGCGGTAATTAAAGGAGGCGCTGCTGGGAACAAACAGGTTGCAGAATTAATTGAACCAAGAATTAAACAGAGTTTTAAATGGGTGGAAGATTCTGAGAATATTGGCAATTACGAATTCACCGATGGTTACCTGAAATTTCATACCAATCCGGTAGATGATATGGATATTTTCTTCCAGTTAGGAAGGGAACATAAAACAGTTGGTTATGGTTATGGGAGCAAACTGATTTTATCGGGTGATAGTCCTCCGTTTGATTTTATTGAGTTTGGATTAAACTATGGCATAGTGAATTTTTCTTCAATTCACGGTTCTACTGTTGGTGACTTTTCATTTAATATGGATGAAAGATATACTAAGTATTGGGCATTCAACAGATTAAAATTTTCATTTGAAAATTTATTTGATATTGGAATCGGTGAGAATATTGTTTACTCAGGCAGAGGATTTGAACTTGGTTATGCTTCTCCATTGGCATTTTACAAATTTGTAGAAGTGTCGTTGCAGGATCGGGACAATGCAAATTTATATTTTGACATCCAGACTAGTTTAATTCCGAATTTAGAGTTACAGGGTACTTTCTTTCTTGATGAAAATATTCTGTCAAATCTCCAGAATCTGGATAGTTATAAAAATAAAACTGCGTATCAACTTGGTGCTTTTTGGTATGAAGCTTTTACACTCAATAATCTTTCTCTTAAACTTGAGTATACAAAGATTCGTCCATTCGTTTATTCACATATAAATAATCAAAATACTTATACCGCTTGGGGAACGAATATGGGCCATCCAATAGGACCAAACGCTGATGAAATATTCAGTGAACTTGCTTACAACATCAATGATTGGATTAGAGTGTCACTTAATTATCGATTTATTAGAAGAGGCGAAAATACATACGATGAAGAAGGAAATCTGGTTAAAAATGTTGGCGGAGATATCAATAAGTCACATGGTCCTGATCCAGAATTCGATAATGCATATTTTTTGGATGGAGAAAGATTTAACCAGAATAATATTCAACTAGGTTTAAGAATTGAACCTGTCCGGGATTTCATCTTTTATTTGATGTACGATTACGCTCAAAATAATAATCTATCCTCCGGAAACACGACAAATACAGATTACACTTTGTTTAAATTTCAGATCGGTTATTAAGAAATCGTAATTTGACAAATCAATTTTAAGTATTACAAAGCAGAAGTAGTATTTAAAATTAGAAACCCTGCAAATGCATTTTTTACAGGGTTTTATTGTTGTGGGAGCTATAGGATTCGAACCTATGACCCCCTGCTTGTAAGGCAGGTGCTCTGAACCAGCTGAGCTAAGCTCCCTTTATTTGAGGGCACAAATATGTAAGGATTGTGTCAAAAAAACAAATATTAATTTCTTTTGAGCGGCAGACGGGACTCGAACCCGCGACGTCCAGCTTGGGAAGCTGACATTCTACCACTGAATTACTGCCGCATAACTGAATGATACTTCGATACTTAAACATTCCAAAATTAAATCATGTTTTTGAATTTAACTGATAAACAAAGATAATTCTATCGAAAAATAACACTTTTCATCCCGATCTCAAATCTTGTAATTACTCGAACTAACATTTCTAACTCTGTTTCAATTCAGAAAAGAATTTTCAAGTGATGTACCATTATGAAAGAGCACTAAATATTAGTTAAGAAATTTTAGTTTATTGATATTAGATCGGACAATAAGTAAGGCACGATGATTGGTTATTAAAAGTATTCTTAACTTTACAACTTATCAGGAACGAGGGCAAATTGTTCCCGATAGTTTTATCAATATTTATTTTACGATTATTCAATAAGGAATGCTATGCTAACAGGAATAATTATATTTTCGATTGTTGCAATTCTTACTTTGTACCTCATTATCGGTGTTAAAGGATCATAATTTTCAACTCTCAGTTCTACTCACGAAAACCTCTCCTCATAAAGAATAATAT
>JACZKK010000183.1 GCA_014860115.1 Ignavibacteriaceae bacterium | reverse complement strand
AGACTGTCAGAAATATGGTTTGCATCTGTTTCAATTTCTATCTCTTCATTATCGTAAATAAAATTAATCCTTGTGTTGTTAATTAAAGATAAGCGGTAGAAACCTGAGTGCATTGCATCTAAATCGAATTGAAATGATTCTTCTTTAATGGCAGATAAGGTGTCAACAAATTCAGAAGTTTCCCCTGATAAAGAGTGAAGTGTTGCTTTTCCTTCGTTTAGATTTTTAACTCTGATATTAATTTGCTGAGTAAAAGCAAAACTAGTGCTGAGTAAAAAAATAAAAACCAGAGTAAAAAATTTCATACTTAACTAATCTTTAATGCAGCGGACGCCAAAACCATATCCGGCATATACACCAATATGAATTGATATATCAGACCTGTCGTCCCATAGATAAGGGTGATAAACGTAAAGGGTATTTTCTAGGGATGAACTCCAAAGATGACCATGCTGATCTATGTGTATGAATGTACCATTTGTTTCTCTGTTCCCTCCCAATAATGCAGAAAAGCCGGTAGTATCAGTACCGGCACCATTTCCATATCCCTGACCAATTGCTTTCAAGGAATTACCATCATTATTTACAGCTGCTTTTAGTGTCTCAAACTCAGCTAGTGTTGGGATATGCCAACCTTCTGGACAAATTCCACGAGATCCTTCAGAAGTGACATACTGCATTGCTTCCTGCCATTGATACAATCCGCCGTAAATAGAACAATTATTTGGATCATTGTTGTAGCAGTATTTTTCTATCTCTTCGTTTTCAGTTGCATTCTGGCTGCCTTGTATCAATGTCCCAATATCAAGATTTTCCTTTAGCCAGCATTGATTACCGATTAAAACTGTATTGTAAGCTTTTCCGCTGTAATTAACTTTGCTGGCTCCGCAGATAAAAATTACGATAGAATCAGTATTTGTAAGGTTAACAACATCCGTCGTACCACCGCTATAATAAACAGTCATAGTTTTGTGCTGAGCTAATACAAAAGTTGTAGTAAAAATAATTGTAAGTAGTATAAATATTTTTTTCATTTTAATTTAACCTCTAGATTGATATAATAAGCTGTTTCTAGTTTTTCAAGCACCGCAAACTAAAACCCAAATTCTGTCCCCACCCATATGTATTAATTTGTGGGCTGAAAGCAAATAAACAAATGATTTGTGAATCAGTTTGCCAAAAATAAGTTTCAAAGGTTAATGCATTGAATGTTCCTGTCCAATTTGCTCCAGCCAGAAGAGCAGAGAATCCGGAAATATTAGTCCCTGTTCCAGAGCCAGAACCTTGCCCGATCGCTTTCAATGAATTTCCATCATTATTAACCGCTGTTTTTAAAGTTTGAAATTGTGCAGCGGTTGGAATATGCCAGCCATCTGGACAAATTCCTTGAGCACCCGGAATGGAAACATATTTCATTGCTTCTTGCCATTGATACAAGCCACCATATAAAGAACAATTTGCAGTATCATTGTTATAGCAATATTTTTCTATAATCCCATTATTTGATTGATTCGTATTTCCCTGGATCATTATCCCAACATTAAGATTTTCTTTCATCCAGCATTGTGTACCAATTAAAACTGTATGATATGTTTGTCCCTCGTATCTTATTTCATCACCGCAGGCAAAAGGCAGGAATGTAATACTGTCGATGCTGCTTGAATATAAAACCTGGTTACCGCCAGAGTTTCTATGTAAAATTATTTTTTGTGAGAAGAGCAATTCACCAGAAAACAAAATTATTAAACAGAGTATAATATTTTTCATTTAATTTATTCCTTTTCAAAACTATTTAATCATCAACATCTTAATTGATCTGATAAAGCTATTGCTGTTCATTGTGCAGATATAAACACCGCTGGAAAGGTTTGCTCCATCAAATGTTATTAAATAGCTTCCTACTTTTTTCTCTTCATTAACCAGTGCAGCAATTTCACTTCCAACTATGTCATATACTTTTATAGTTACAAAACCATCGCGAGGTAAATTATAGGTTATATGAGTCGCAGGATTAAAAGGATTGGGAAAGTTCTGCTTTAATTCAAATTGCACGGGTGTTGCAATTTCAACTGTTACTATATCACTGAATTGGAATTTACCATCAGTGTCAATTTGTTTTAATCTGTATTGGAAACTTGTCCCTTCTTCAGGTGTGTCAGCAAAAGTATAATCTTTAGGTGAGTTGGAGTTGCCGTGTCCTTGAACAAATCCGATCTTTTTCCACCCTTCTTGAACGGGCGTAGTCGAAGACGAAGTCCTTTCTACTTCAAATCCGTAATTACTCACTTCAGTTTCCGTTCGCCACATCAGAATAATAGAAGTTCCGTTAATCACGGCAGTGAAGGAAGACAGCTCAACCGGTAACGGTTCACCTTGTGGAGTGTTGTCAAGTGTCATTTTTTTGATGTCGGCAAGATTTTCAATTGCTGTTGTTCCATCTGCAAGATGAAAATTTATCTGTTCACCGTTGCTGCTTAATGTTATTTTTTTTAGCGAGCCAATTGGAGAATTTTTGTAAGATCCATCGTTGAACAGAACATTGAGGTAAGATTGTGAGAATACTTGAATTGAAAAAAGAAGGAGAAACCAGCAAATTAGAGTTTTCATATCCCCATCCGATATTGTTTAAAGAAATATTTAATTTCTCAATTATGTCGCTGAAATATTTTTGATAATCAGCTAATGAAAAATATGTAAAAAATTGATAATCAGCAGATATTAATCATGGATGCTAATTTTTAACAGCCATATACTAAGTTGCTACTTGTCAACTATTCAGCAAGCTGCTGATACCAACAAATAACAATTTCACAAATCATACCACCTGCGAATAATAAATTGTTGTGTAATGTTTCCAGTTTATAATAACAAGTATGCAATGATTACTGAGGATTGAAAATTTTACTTAAGAAAAACGAAGCTTCTCATAGTTAATATCAGGTAATCCAATTCGTTTTAAAGGACTATTGTATTTTTATATGTAGATTTTTGGTGAGAATCAAAAATCGTTTTTGGCTATCTTACATTATGAAAAATCAGTTTCTTCAAAAACAAGATATCAGTTAACAAATGCCCGAACCAAAATCTTCCCGCGATGAAATACTTGACTCTATAGGTGAGGGCTTGCTTACTGTTGATAAGAATTTTAAAATAAATTTCTTCAACCGTGCTGCAGAAGAAATTACAGGGTACAAGCGTGAAGAAGTTTTAAATCAATTCTGCAAGTACGTATTTAAATGTGAGCTATGCGAATCCAAATGTCCTATCGGACTGATTCTTGAATCGGGCAATCCACTTTACGATTTCAGATCTAATATAGAAATCAAAGATGGCAGCCGAAAACCAATAAAGCTTAATGCAGCAATTCTAAAAAATGAATCTGATCAGCCAATCGGTGGTGTAATTTCTTTTCGTGATTTATCGGAAATCGAATCAATAAAAAAAGATGTCAGCTCTGCGGGAAGTTATTTTGGGATAATCGGACATGGCAAGGCTATGCAGGATATTTTCAGGTTGGTTCAGGAAATTGCTGACTCGGACGCACCAGCTTTAATTCAGGGTGAGTCAGGAACTGGAAAGGAGATGATTGCAAATGCAATTCAGGTTACAAGTAAAAGGAAAGATAAAAATTTTGTTAAAGTTAATTGTGCTGTTTTTCCGGAAACACTTCTTGCAAGCGAATTATTTGGGCATGTAAAAGGTGCTTTTACTGATGCAGTGAAAGACCGACCCGGTAGATTTGAAATAGCAAATGAGGGGACGATTTTTCTGGATGAAATTGCCGAAATGCCTTTGCAGACTCAGGTTCAACTTCTCAGAGTTTTACAGGAGGGTACATTTGAAAGAATCGGGGAATCAATTCCCAGGGTAGTTGATGTTCGTGTACTTGCAGCAACAAATCTGAAAATAAATGATGCGTTGAAAAACGGTAAGTTGCGAGAGGATCTATATTACAGGTTGAATGTGATTCCCATCGTTATCCCTCCTTTACGCGAAAGAACTGAGGACATTCCGCATCTTGTGAATAGCTTCATTAAAGAATATTCTAAGCTCTACAATAAAGTGATTAATGATATTGATGACCGTGCTCTGGAAATATTAATGAATTATGATTGGCCAGGCAATGTAAGAGAGCTGGAAAATGTAATTGAGTATATGGTTGTTCGGGCAAAGAACGAATCGATCCAATTAGAAAAATTGCCCGCAAGTATTAAATCAACTTTTGAAACCAGAAAACCAGCTGAGGAGTTTAAAAGAGAAAGTCCTTCCGAATTATTGCAGTTACTTAAAAAACACAAATGGAATAAAACCAAAGTTGCCGAGGAGTTGGGCATTGGCAGAACTACTCTTTGGAGAATGCTTAAAAATCTTGAAAAATGAATAATTGCTGTTTCAAGTAAATTTATGGAACAGAGCGTTTCATTTTTTTCTTAATGCCTTATAAATAAAGGCTGTTATAACTATAATCGATATATAACCGTTTCAAATGAAACGATTCGTTTCTGCACATATCGATAAATTCATTTCTTTTCGCAACTATTTGCTGGCTTACTAATTGCACGTGTTCTGCACGATGTATAGTGAAATGCTCGGTAACAAATATTTTTTAGCTCGAAATTATGAAGATGCTGCTGTGAATTTTCAGCATACGATTAATTCTGATCCTGTTAATAAATCGGCTCGAAAAAAATTAATAATTTGCTATACACAGATTGGTCAAATTCAAAAAGCATTTGAAAGTTTTTACCAGCTGGTTAAGGAAGATTTAAATTTTATTATTGAAACAGATCCTGTTGCTGATGACTGTCCTTGTGTTGAACTGACTGATAAATATGGAAATATCCTGCCTTATGAAAATGAATCGTATGATCTTAAGCTGATGTTAGCCATGTTGTGGCTTTATTGCAATGCAGAGAAATCGTTAGAATTCTTTAAAAGGATTTTAATCGAAAATCCGAATGACAATAGGATTGGTGAAGTGGCAAATATTATTGAAACTAAAATTAGACTAACAAATAAACTCACTCATTAAAAAACTATTAATGGAGAAACACATGAAAAAAATATCTTTACTGTTAACAATTTGCTTTGTGATTGGTTACATCCTGCCAACATTGGCACAGAGCAATTTTGAAACAAGCCTTCATAAAACCAGGAATGGAAAAAGTACCTGGTATAATGCAGAGAATGGTGGATTCGAGACTATTACAAATGTTCCGATAAGCGAAGTTGGCTGTGTCGAATGTCATGGTGCAACGGATGCAAATGGAGATCCTTATCCCGCTAACTACGTACCTAGTTGTGTTGATTGTCATGCGACAGGATCATTCACCGTTGAGCAAAGCCAATGTCTTAGCTGCCATTCAAGAGAAGCTTCGATCATTAATAAGGGTATTCCTGATGTTCACCGTAGTGCTTCGATGGTATGCATAGATTGCCATGGTGAAGAAGAGCTACATGGTGATGATGGTGTAGCATATTCTTCAATGTTTGATCCGGATGCAATTCAAACTGATTGCCAGCAAGCCGGTTGTCATGTAACGATTGCGTCGAACACAGAGCACAACACACATGGAGCCGATATACACTGTACTTCATGCCATGCTTCAACAAACCTTACATGCCTAAGCTGTCACTTTGAAAGCCAGGTTGTAATGAAGAAAAGAGCTTTCGGTCAGTTTACAAACTTTTTAATCCTGGTTAATAGAGATAAAGATGGTAAAGTACATCCAGCATCATTCCAATCATTAACTTATGATGGTAATACCTGGATAGGAATGGGTCCATCTGTAGCACATTCTATTACACTAACAGGTGCAAGGACATGTTCGGATTGTCACGCAAATTTTGGTGGAAATATTCCAGCCATTACGGACTATAATAATGGCGGAGGAATGAAGTTTGCCACCTGGAACCCGGCTGATAGTACGATGAGTACACTGACGGGAATAGTTCCTTTGCCAGTTGACTATAAATATTCTTTCAAAATGGATTTTCTAAAATATAATGGAGATCCAAACGATCCTGTAACTCCTCCATCAAAGAACTGGTCAGTTGTTAAAGAAACTGCTGATGGGTTTGTGCTACGCTATTGCACACCATTAACAACAGCACAGATGGATGCTCTTGGAATGGATACAACTTTAGTAAGTGTTGAAAAACAGATAAATGTTGTCCCTGAAGGTTTCAGACTGGAACAGAATTATCCAAATCCGTTTAATCCTTCAACAACAATCAGATATTCAATTCCACAAAGAAGTGATGTTGAATTAATTGTATATGATGCATTAGGTCATGAGATTAAAACTCTTATCAGCGGGGACCACGACACAGGGGTTTACGAGGTAGATTTTGATGCCACTGGATTGTCATCAGGAGTTTACTTCTATCAGATAAAGTCAGCTTCGTTTACTGAAACAAGAAAACTTTTATTGATGAAGTAAAATAAATAGCCTCCTTAGTTAAATGGGTGTACGTAAGTACGCCCATTTTTTTTATGTAAATAGTTACTGCCACATTTGTCGTTTATTGTAATAATTACAACAAGTAATTCAGCCAGATTATAATTATTGTGAAATGCAATTGAAAGAAGTTTCATTATGAAATACTCTGATGGCACTATACTTGTCTTTTTCATAGACAAAAAAAGTAATCAATGGGAGTAAAAATAAGATGGGAATTACTGAATTAATTGTTATCGCTTTTTTAGCAGTACTTGGATTTTTAGCATATAATAATTCTAGAAAAGTAGCACGGGAATTAAGAAGACTGGGCGCGGATAAATAGTAGCAAAAAACAAATAGGGGATAAGAGAGTTCGAACCCAATCAGGTTTGTTCTCTCTTTTTTTTATTAATCACTTCTACTTTGTTGCCAATCCCGGCAATAACTATATCCACAACATTGCAAAACAAGCCGGTCTCAACAACGCCGGCAAACTTTTTCAATTTAATATCAAGACCAACTGGGTCTTCAATTTTTTCTATCCTTAAATCAACTATATAATTATTATTATCTGTGATGAATCGCGTAGCACCGATTTGACGAAAAGTAGGTTTATATCCTTTACTTTCCAATTTAACACATAAATGAGTGCTTCCAAATTGAACTACTTCAATAGGCAATGGAAAATTACCTAGTGTTTTTACAAGCTTTGTAGAATCAACAATCCATATGTTTTTCTTTGAGTTCGAAGCGATTATTTTTTCATAAAGTAATGCACCGCCGCCGCCTTTAATTCCGTTTAAATTCTCATCAACTTCGTCGGCACCGTCAATAGTCAGGTCTATTTCATCGACTTCGCTAAGCATTAAAATTTTTATTCCTAGTGATGTAGCCAGTTTTGTGGTAGCTGCTGAAGTAGAAACCGCTGTGATATTCAATCCTGATTTAACTCTCTGCGATAATTTATTTAGCATAAATGCCACGGTTGAGCCTGTCCCCAGACCGACTATCATACCATCTTCTATGTAATCAACAGCATGTTCTGCCGCTATTTTCTTTTCGTTCATAAATACACCTGAAATTGTGAAAAATGTTCAAATGAAAAATCATTTATTTATTTTTACCAAGCAAATTTTAAAGGAGAATAATTATGCACCACTTTGACCCATCCACTGAAATTCAGGATTATCTTGTTTTTGGAGAATACGGGGATGTAAATCCTTCAATAACCGATTCCTCGACATATACTTTTCTAAGTCCCGAAAAAATGAAAGAACTATTTGACCATGAGGTTGAAGGTTGTTTTCTTTATTCGCGTCATTGGAATCCGACAAATAAATATTTAGCTGATGCACTAGCCAGACTTGAGGACAGCGAAGCTGCAATCGTTACAGGTTCAGGAATGGCAGCCATCGTATGCTCTGTTCTGCAAGTCTGCAGTGCTGGTGATGAGGTAATTTCAAGCAGAACTATTTATGGTGGAACTTACGCTTTCTTTAAAAATCTTCTGCCGAGATTTGGCATTAATGTCAAATTTGTAAATACTCTTGACTTGGATGCTGTTAAGAAATCCATTACCAGTAAAACAAAAATTATTTATTGTGAATCGGTGAGTAATCCATTACTCGAAATTGCTGATCTTCCTAAACTTAGTGAACTTGCAAATGCTCACAACATAAAGCTAATGGTTGATAATACATTCAGCCCGATATTTATTAGTCCAATACATCTTGGCGCTCATATAGTAATTCACAGTCTTACAAAATTTATTAACGGAACAAGCGATTGCGTTGCCGGATGCGTTTGCAGCAGCAGAGAATTTATTAATCAGATGATGGATATAAATTCCGGTACTGCAATGCTGCTTGGCCCTGTTTTAGATAGCCACAGGGCGGCAAGTATTTTAAAGAATCTTCATTCGCTGCATATTAGAATTGAAAAGCACAGCAAGAATGCAATCTATCTTGCAGAAAATTTTGAAAAGCTTGGTCTGAAAGTTTACTATCCAGGCTTGCCTTCGCATAACGGTCATAGACTTTTAAAAGAATTAATGAACGATGGATTTGGATTTGGCGGAATGTTGGCAATTGATGCTGGTGATGAAAAGACCGCAGATGCATTTATGAAAAAAATGCAGGATGCAAAAGTTGGTTACCTTGCTGTCAGTTTAGGTTACTTTAAAACATTATTCAGTTCACCCGGGCACAGTACATCTTCTGAAATTCCGAAAGAAGAACAGGTGAAAATGGGGCTTAGTGAAGGACTTGTTAGAATATCAATTGGTTTGGATAACAACATCCACAAAACATTTGAAAGAATAAAGAAGTGTTTGGCTGAGGTTGGGTTATTGAAGTCTTAGTGTTCCTTTGTGGTCTAAGTGTCTTAGTGGTTAAGGAAATTATTTTTTGCCATTGACCTGTCTGACGTTAAACAGGGACACTAAGCATACAAAGCTTCACTAAGGAAAACTCATTTTTTCATTTAAGTGGACTAAAAACAATTTGTTTATCTGATGAATAAAACTGTTAAAAGAATTTTAGTCATCCTCATAATTCTAATTCTGCTTCCTGCAGTATTTTTTACTGTAAATGAAATTCTTTCCTTAAAACAAAACGAAGAAGTAATCTCTAAAATATATTCCAACCAGCTTGATGCGATTCTTTATTCCGTCAATCAGTATTCTGAAGATGTTGTAAGTGACTGGGCAAGCAAGATTGATAAGTTTCATGATGATTTGAGTAATTTCGATGATGTAAGAATCCATTCATCCATTGACAGTTTTTACAACCAGTTCCCGTCTTTGTCTATAATTTTCGTGGCCGATAGTGCTAATAATGAAATAAAACTCATTGTGAAAAAGGAAGACGATAACTCTCTAAATAAATTAGATGAGTTTAAAAAATCAGTTAAAAATATTATATCCGAGAATCAACTAATTGTAAATAGACTCCTGACTTATAAAAAAGCAGGCTATCGAAAGCTTGAACCTATCAAATCAGATACAACTACTGATGTATCAATTCTACTGTTTATTGAAGAAACACAGGAAGGAACACGCCGGATAACCGGGATGGCGATTGATCCAAAAGAGTTTACTTACAGAATACTTTCTCCCAAATTGCAGGAAGTTGCCCAGCAGGAGTTTTTGATTTCAGTATTTAATCGTGCAGAAAATTATCAGTTTAATTCCTCCAAGGATTTTACGATCGGAGAAGTTCAACAGTCCAAACCATTGTGGATTTTTCCGGACTATCAAATCGGAATTTCACTTGTCGGACAAACTACTGAAGATCTGGTTCAGCAGAGAGCATTCACAAATATTTTGCTTATTGGATTATTAACGATTGTTTTAATACTTGGTGTATGGATTGTTTACAGGAATATTAAAAAAGAAGTCGAACTAGCGCAGATAAAATCTGATTTTGTTTCAAATGTTTCTCACGAACTGAGAACTCCACTTTCGCTCATAAGTATGTTCTCCGAAACTCTTGAAATGGATAGAATTAAATCTGAAGAGAAAAAGAAAGAATATTATTCCATCATCAGCCAGGAAGCAAACAGGTTAAGCAAGATTGTAAATTCAATTCTCAACTTTTCAAAGATGGAAGCAGGGAAGAGGCAATATAATTTTGTTGACAGTTACCTGAACGATGTTGCAGAGAATGTATATCATTCATACAAATTTCATCTTGAGCAGAAAGGATTTACTTTTAGCATTGTGAAGGACGAATCGATTCCGATTATAAAAATCGATGAAGAAGCAATTTCTGAAGCGATAGTAAATCTTGTTGACAATGCAGTAAAGTACAGCGATACAAAGAAAGAGATAATAATTCGAACAGGAATTGAGAACAATTTTTCTTTTATTGAGGTAGAAGACAAAGGAATCGGTATTCCCGAAAAAGATCAGAAAAAAATATTTGATAAATTTTTTAGAGTAAGTTCGGGCAATATTCATAACGTAAAAGGATCTGGAATAGGTTTAAGTATTGTTAAGCACATTGTTGATGCACATAAAGGAAAGATTGAATTGAGCAGTGAAGTAGGAAAAGGGAGTAAGTTTAGAATGTTGTTCCCAATGAAGAAATAATACCAGATGTCATTCCGGCGACACGCCAATTGGCGTGGAGTCCGGAATCTGAATCTAATGCTTAAAACTCAGATTCTGGACAAGCCAGAATGACGACATGTGCCCTTTAAAATATTTATTCCCCAAAAATATTGAGATAAATTATGGTCAAGATTCTAATCGTCGAAGACGAACCAAATATGCGGATGGGTTTACGTGATAACCTCGAGTTTGAAGGTTACGAAGTGAGCATCGCTGATGATGGTGAAAAAGGTTTGAAGATGATTCGTGAAAACCAGTACAATCTTATCATTCTCGATGTGATGATGCCGAAGATGTCAGGGTTTGATGTTTGCAAGACAATCCGTAAGGAAGGTGTGCAGACACCTGTAATTCTTCTAACAGCAAAAGGTGAAGAGATTGATAAAGTCCTCGGATTAGAATTAGGCGCAGATGATTATGTTACAAAACCTTTTAGTCTTAGAGAACTGCTGGCAAGAGTTAAAGCTGTTTTAAGAAGAGGTGAGACTTCTATTAACACAAATGCTTCGGAAGCTGTTATTGGAAAGCTGACAGTACATTTTACAGGTTACCAGGCGTATGAGGAAGGAATTCCTGTGCAGATGTCTCACAAAGAATTTGAAATACTTCACTATCTCTGGAAAAAAAGAAACCAGACAGTCAGCAGAGATGAACTGCTTAACAACATCTGGGGTTATGATGAAAATCCTGCAACACGAACAGTTGATAATTTTATTGTGAAGCTGAGAAACAGGATTGAAAAAGATCCCAACCACCCGCAGTTAATTTTAACTGTTCATGGGATTGGGTATAAGCTGGTGAGTTAGAAGAAATGCCGGCTAAATGTAACCGGCATTTCTAGTAAAGCTTTTAATGATTTTTATTTCAGCAATATCATTTTTTTAGTTTCTTGATATTTACCTGCCACAATTCTATAAATATATATTCCACTTGGAAGATTTCTTGCATCAAATTTAATTTCATATTTACCTGCAGGTATTTCTCCATTAACAAGATCTGCAATTTCATTACCGAGTATATCATATACTTTTAATGAAACATAATTCAAAGAGGCAACATGGTATTCGATTTTTGTAAGTGGATTAAATGGATTCGGATAATTTTGGAATAAAGTATAACTGCTGTTCAGATTATTGCCTTTATCCACCGAAGTCGTAGGATCCGAAGTCCAACATACACCCCCACTCTCAGTTCCTGCAATTAATTTTCCATCATTATCGGCTATCAATACGTTGGCATCATTAAATTCTGCAAGACCTGAATTGAAAAGTGTCCAGTCATCTCCATTGTTTGTAGAACGAAACACTCCATTAGCAGCAGCGGCAAAAATCGTGTCTAACGAATTAATGAAAATGTCCATAATTGGACTCCAAATTTCTGTTGATACTTGAATCCAGCTATTACCCAGGTCAGTGGATCGAAAAATACCATACCCTGAATTTTCTGCAAATATATGTTCCTGCGAGTTTACAGCGATGGAAATTACCTGTCTATATTGAGCCCATCCATTGTTTAAATGGATCCAATTCAATCCTTGATCGGAAGACCCAAATACACCATCAGTTGTTCCAATATAAATATTCCCAGATGAAGCCATCGCAATATCCTCTATCCTCATAACGGTCAATCCCTGATTAATTGCTACCCAATTAATTCCATAATCAGTTGTACGAAATATTCCACCATTTGATGTTCCTACAAAAGCTTCACCATTTATAATTGTTTTAAGTGCTGTGATATGTAAATCAGTCAGTCCACTATTTCTTTGGACCCATGTCGCCCCAAAGTCAGTAGAGAAATTTATACCGCCACCGTAGCTTCCAGCGAAAAGATTACCATTCTCATCCAAATCTAAATTACTTATTATTGTTCCATCAAATGTTGTGTCAATCTTAAACCATTCTTGACCTTGGTTCGTGGTTTTATAAATTTCTGGATAATTTCCCTTCCCTCCGGCAAAAACAATTCCTGTGGAATTAGTTGCCAGTGATAAGATTCGAGGGTAATCCTTTGGTAGTCCAACAACACTCCAATCAATTCCTGAATTTGTAGATCTCCTTACTCCAGTTAATGATCCCGCAAATAATATAGCATTAGAATAAAAACTCAAACAGTTACTTTCAGTAAGTGAGCTTATTTGCGACCAAGATTCTCCCAAATCAGTTGATCTATATATACCATACTGATCTTGAATGTAAAGATCTCCTTCTGGTGAGACTTCTATAAAATGAAAAAGAAGAGGACAAGTCGGCCCAAATTCTTCCCAGGTTGCCCCTTGATCCAAAGATCGGTAACCATAAAATACTGAAACTGTATCACCAGTAGTTAGAAAAAGATTATTTACTTCATCACTAGTTATGTCAGTTACCTTTCCATAAGGAAGACCATTCAGGTTAGTCCAACTAGAGCCATCATCAGTTGAGCGATAAATACTCCAGTTTGTGTAAGAATAAACATCTCCATTATTACAATATAACACACCCTTAATGTTCGTATCTGAAAATCCCGAATCGATTCTTTCCCAATTAGTACCAAAGTCAATCGTTCGGAATAGACCTTCTGAGGTTGCTAAAAAAACTAAATCCTGTGATGAACATGTAACTTGATTTAAATATGTCGCCGGTAAACCGTTTGTTATTTCAATCCAATTTAAACCCTGATCAGTTGATCTAAATACCAGCTGACCGGTAGTACTATATACATACCCATTTGGAGATGAACTAATGGAATTAATTGAATTACCGCTAAGTCTCGAAGCGCTCCACTCATTCCCTAAATTTGTGGAATAATATATACCGCTATCTATAGTTCCCACGAATAAGTTTCCGTTCAAGTCAATTGTTTCGCATTGAATATAACCGCCTAACGTGTATGGTCCTTTTGATTGTTGCCAGATGTTTTGTGATTGGATTAGAGCAGAAAATACAAATAGAAATCCTAATGTCTTTTTCATTGTTTTTCTCCCTTAATTATTTTCCAGAAGAAATTACTTTAATCTAAGTCCCGTCTATTCGATTGGTGATAGTTCATCTCACTTGATTGATAAACCAATTCGGATTTGTATCAAAATCACCATAGTAACTTAACCAACATTAAATAAAGAGTAAAGCTATTTTTATTATGTGTTGAAAAATGTTTTGATTCTTATTTTAAAGGCGTTGTACCTCGAAAGCCACGATACGGCAGAAATTTCTTACCTTTTACCTCAGATTGATCGAGAGTCCCATGACAACTTTTTACAATTCCTTACTTTGCCATGACCCCTGTTGCACTTCAAAAGAGTAGTTTTCTAGTGGAAATAATGATTAACTGTTCTACTTAAAAACTTAAAGACAGGAGGAAAATAAAATGAGGAAAAGAGGATTATTAACAGCGGTTCTTTTGACAGCAGTGCTGATGAGTAGTGGATTTGCACAGAAGAATTCAATAAAGGACGTTACGCCAAACAAGCATGCTTTGGAAAACCTGGCTGCAGGAATACATTCTGAAAATGATGGAGTAAGAAGAAGCGCAATATATCTTGCAGGTTACTACCGGATAACTGAAGCAGAGGATGCATTGATTGATCAGCTTAAGTCTGAAAAAAATGCAAAAACCAGAATCCTAATTTCTTTGGTCCTTTACGAATTAGGGAGTGATAAGGGATTACTCGAAGTAAAAGATCTTTCACTGAATGATGAAGATGCAAAAGTTAGAAGAATGGCTATGCAGATTTACAATGAGTATCTTGTAAATGATGGTACGAACACTGCATTTGTTACTGAGTAGTATTTTACAATTGAAATTAAAATCTTTGTTACAATGAAAATAATATCTGTCTGTCTTGGGATTCTTTTACTTGCTCTGTCCGGATGTAAGTCTGGTAATAATGAACAGGAAATAAATAACAAAAGTTTCTTCAGTGAAATGGATAAAATGTCTGGCTTGAATGATAAGAATTACATCAACTTAGAAGGCAACTGGAGATTTTCTATCGGTGATGATACAGTCTGGGCTTTACCCGATTTTGAAGACAACAACTGGGAAAAAATTAAAGTTCCTGCTATGTGGGAAGACCAGGGCTTCCACGGATACAACGGATATGCCTGGTACAGAAAAACATTTGAAGTCCCGAAAGAATTGATCGGATATAATTTTGTTTTAAATGCCGGCTTTATAGATGACGTTGATCAGACATTTGTAAACGGAAAACTGATTGGAATGTCAGGAGGTTTTCCCCCGCAGTACGTTACAGCTTATGATGCAAACCGTGAATATTATATCTCAAAAGAAATTTTAAAAGCAGGGAAGAACACAATCGCGATCCGTGTTTACGATGCTCAGCTTGGCGGAGGAATCGTTGGAGGTGATGTTGGACTTTCACCAATCCAGCAAAACAAAGGTCAAGTGGCTTATCTTGATCTTGATATAGATCTGAGAGGAGCATGGAAAATTAACATCGGTGATATCGGCGATTGGAAAAATCCTGGCTTCGATGACAAAGACTGGGAAGAAATATTTGTCCCTGCATTCTGGGAAACTCAGGGATTTAAAGATTATAATGGATTTGCCTGGTACAGACTGAAGTTTACTTTGCCTGAAAAATATGCTGATCAAAAAATGGTTCTTATGCTTGGAATGATAGATGATATCGACCAAACTTTTGTTAACGGTACTCTCGTTGGTTCAACCGGTGATTGGAGTTTTGACATTGTTCCGACAAACTTCAACCAGAATTATGAGTGGGTTACAACCCGTGGCTATTACATCCCCGATAATGTTTTACTTCCCGGAAAAGAAAATACGATTGCTGTTCGTGTTTACGATGGATTTATGGACGGCGGAATCTATAAAGGTCCTATTGGGTTGGTGACACAGGATAAATATCGTGAGTACTGGAAAAGTAAAAGAAATTAATTTTTCCAACACCGTGGCTCTCTGTGATATCTCAGTGTAACTTCCTTTTTTTACACAGAGAACCACAAAGAATACACAGAGAAACTTTTCTCGAAGATATTTATTTGAAAATTTTTGTCTGAATTAAAGATTCGATTTTCCCTGGTTGATACTATTGTATATTTTACTAAATGCTAAGAATGTTATAATAATAAAGAACGATCCAAACAAAACATCTGAAGCATAATGGGCACCAATCACAACTCTGCTGGCAGCTAAAACAACAGCCCATATTAAAATCAAAATAAACGCCGAATATCTTATCCAATATTTTTTATTTTCCAGAAGAATCAACAATGGCAGAAGAATCCATCCCATTGCTGCATGTCCGGAAGGGAAAGAATCAAATCTATTAAATCCCTGCGGTAAATACCACGGAGTGAATTGTGAAAACGCTGCATCGAACTCTCTGAATCTAACTCTCCCCCAAATATATTTCACAATCTGAATACAAATTACATATCCGAACAAAGCTATAGTTACAACAATTTTTGCGAACCTGATTGCAATTACATTCTGCACTTCTGCCCTCAAATGTAAAACAATAAAGATGATAATATTTATTGCAAAGGAGATGCTTAAAAAAATTATTAAATGATTAGAAACTGTTTGTCCGAGAAGAATATCAAATAAATAAAATATCAAACCGCTGCCAATTAAAAAGAAAACTACCTTCTGGAAATATGGCCAGATGCCTGATAGCTGTTTTATGAATGAATAGTAAATAAATATTCCGCTGAGGATTACGAGAATTCCGGGAATCATTCCGTAATCTTCAAGAAACTTTGCCCAGTCTGAGTTTTGATTTACTAACTGTTTTGAAATATCCAGATCATAAATTCCGAAAATTACTGCAAGGATTATCCAAACCAGCAGAAGCATTAAAAAGTTAATTTTAAATTGTCTCATTTTTCCTTTTATTAGTACTAATACTGAACATCTTTTAAATTGATTACAAATATATTACTCATTAACTTTATTTAGTTATTATCACATAAAAACTAACAAATAATACTTCGGAGAATTTCAGATGAAAATTGGATTTATCGGGCTTGGCAAAATGGGATTGAATATGGTCCACCGACTTTTAAAAGATAATCATGAGATCGTTGTTTATAACAGATCGAAGGAACAGATATTGGAAGCAGAAAAACTCGGAGCAGTCGCATCCGAATCAGTTGAAGACCTTGTCAATAAGCTTGAAGGAAGAAAAGTAATCTGGCTAATGGTTCCTTCAGGAAAACCAGTTGATGAAAACATTGATGCACTACTACCTCATCTGAAAAAAGATGATATAATTATTGACGGCGGAAATTCTTACTTTAAAGAAACTATAACCAGATCAGGACTTTGTAAGCAAAAAGGAATTAATTATGTTGACTGCGGAACAAGTGGTGGAATTTGGGGATTGAAGGAAGGTTACTGTTTGATGTATGGCGGGAATAAAAATGCTGTTGAGTATTGTGAAACGATATTCAAATCTCTCGCTCCGGAAAATGGTTATCTTTATTGCGGTGAATCGGGTTCAGGACATTTCGTTAAAATGGTCCACAATGGAATTGAATACGGAATGATGCAGGCATATGCTGAAGGATTTGAGATACTTGAAAAGTCGCAATTTAATATTGACCTGACAGCCGTTTCTGAAGTCTGGCAATATGGAAGCGTTGTCCGGTCCTGGCTTCTTGAACTTGCACATCTTGCGTTGACTGACGATCCAAGGCTTGAAAACATTAAAGGATTTGTTCAGGATAGCGGGGAAGGACGATGGACAGTTCAGACAGCTATTGAGCTTGATGTTCCTGCGCATATTATTACATCATCGTTGTTCAACAGGTTTCAATCGCGACAGGATGAATCTTTTGCAATGAAGATGCTGGCCGCTCTGCGTAATCAGTTCGGCGGACACGCAATCAAAAAAGTAGATAATTGACTAATAAAAGTTTAATCATGAAAAAACCTGATAATCACATCCTTGTAATTTTCGGCGCTTCCGGTGATCTTACTTTCAGAAAATTGATACCGGCAGTGTATGATTTACACAAGCAGGAACTGTTACCGGAAAAATTTGCAGTGGTTGGTGCAAGCCGCACTGATCTTTCTGATGAAAAATTCAGAGAGAAGATGAAAGATGGAATTAAAAAATTTGCCAACTATAAAGAGGATAATGAGCAGGTAGTAAATGATTTTTTAAAAAAAATTTCATACATATCTGTAGACACTGAGAAGAAAGAAGATTTTCAGAAATTAAAAAATCATCTCTTGAAGCTTGATAATGATTTGGGAACAGATGGAAATGTCATTTACTATCTTTCAACTCCACCTTCATTATACGGAGTGATTCCATGTTTACTTGGAGAAGCCGGACTCAACAATAACGAAAACGGAAGCTGGAAAAAGCTTATTGTTGAAAAACCTTTTGGATATGATCTTGAATCAGCACTGGAATTAAATAAGAAGTTATCAAAATATTTTAAAGAAGATCAGATTTATCGAATTGATCATTACCTCGGGAAGGAAACAGTTCAGAACATTTTGGTCACCCGTTTTTCAAATGGTGTGTTTGAACCTTTGTGGAACAGGAACTATGTTCATCATGTTGAAATTACTTCGGTAGAAAATATTGGAATTGAAAACCGTGGCGGTTATTATGATTCATCCGGTGCATTGAGAGATATGGTTCAGAATCATTTGCTGCAGCTTACGGGTCTTATTTCAATGGAACCGCCATCTTCTTTTGATTCAAATGCAATCAGAAATGAAATCGTAAAAGTATTTCAGTCTTTCAGACCATTTAATGGCAGAGACATCCAAAAATATTCTATCAGAGGACAATATACTTCCACAACTATCAAAGGAGAAAAAGTTCCCGGCTATCGTGAAGAGAAAGGTGTTGAAAAAGAATCACGGACTGAATCGTACGTGGCAATGAAATTATTTATTGATAACTGGCGCTGGGGCGGAGTTCCGTTTTACATCCGAACTGGAAAAAGAATGCCGACAAAAGTCACCGAGGTTGTGATACATTTCAAGCGGACTCCTCATTTCCTTTTCTCTAATCAGAATCAGGTTAATTCCTGTAACCAGTTGATACTTCGCATTCAACCTGATGAAGGAGTTTTGCTTAAAGTCGGTATGAAAGTTCCGGGACAAGGATTCAATATTCAAAACGTCAATCTTGATTTCCATTATTCTGATCTTTCAAACGCATATTTGCCGACAGCTTATGAACGACTTTTACACGATTGTATGATCGGTGATTCAACATTATACCAGCGTGCGGATGCTGTGGAAGCTGCATGGAAATTTGTAGATCCGATATTAAAAGCATGGAAAAATGATCATAATATTCCTGTTTATGGATATCCCGCTGGAACCTGGGGTCCTGAAAAAGCCGATGAAATGATTGAAGGGAAAAACATGACTTGGCGTTATCCCTGCAAGAATCTTGAGGGAGATGGAATTTATTGTGAACTATAGACGATGATAGAAGTATTTCAGAGTAAATCAGAGCTTGCAAATTATTTCTGTGAAGAGTTATACAAGCTGAGCATTTCAAAAGCAAAAATTTTTATCGCTTTCTCCGGTGGAAGTACGCCGAAGATTATTTTTGAAGTACTTGCATCTAATTACAAAGAAAAGATAAACTGGGATAAACTGCATTTATTCTGGAGCGATGAAAGATGTGTTCCACCAGATGATGATGAAAGTAATTTTGGAATGACAAAAAAGTGCCTTCTTAATTTCATTGACATTCCCCAAAAAAATGTTCATCATATTAATGGAAAGAATGATCCTGAAAAAGAAGCAATCAGTTACTCAGAAGAAATAAAAAAAATTGTTCCGTTTAAAAATAAATATCCGCTTTTTGATTTGGTGATGCTTGGAATTGGCGAAGACGGACACACTGCTTCAATTTTTCCTGATCAGATGCATTTATTGGATTCTGATAAAATTTGTGATGTTGCAATTCATCCTTCGACCGGACAAAAAAGAATTACAATGACCGGCAAAGTGATAAATAATTCTGATGCAATACGATTTTTAGTTACAGGAGAAAGTAAAGCTGACATTCTTAAGAAGATAATTGAAGAGAAGAAAGAAATATATCCCGCAGAATTTATCAATCCATTGAACGGAAATTTAAATTACTATGTTGATGAAGAAGCATCCTCATTATTGGATAAGCGAATGATTTCATTAATTTAAAATATCATTAACTTTAAATAAACAATTTGCATTGAAAAAGTAGAACTATAAACAATCATATAAAGGTAAAATATGAGCAAGTTAAATAAATTAGCAGAGCTTGGACAATCAGTCTGGCTTGATTTTATTAGCAGGAAACTTTTAACGAGCGGTGAGCTGATTAAGTTGAGAGAATCGGGATTAAGAGGAATGACATCAAATCCAACAATTTTTGATAAAGCAATTTCGAAAAGTACTGACTACGATGAGGATATAAGAAAATTAGTCAGCAAAGGATTATCTGTTGAGGATATTTATGAAAAGCTTGCTTTAAAGGATATCGGAATAGCTGCTGACGAAATGAGACAAGTATACGAAGAGACGAAAGGGCTTGATGGTTATATAAGCATCGAAGTAAATCCACTGTTGGCAAACAATACTGTTGAAACAATAAAACAAGCCAAGCATCTTTTTACAGCGTTGAGTCGACCAAATATCATGATAAAGATTCCCGGCACAGATGAAGGCCTGCCTGCAATTACTGAGGTTCTTGGTGCTGGAATAAATGTGAACGTAACTTTAATATTTAGTACTGAAAGCTATAGAAAAGTTGTTGAAGCATTTATAGCTGGACTGGAAAAATACGACGCTACAGGAGGAGATATTAGAAAACATGCTTCAGTTGCATCGTTCTTTGTAAGTCGGGTTGATTCCGCTGTTGATAAGGAACTTGAAGCAAAAGGCAATAAAGATCTTATGGGAAAAATTGCAGTTGCAAATTCAAAAATAGCATTTGAGATTTCCGAGGAGATATTCAGGAGCGAAAGATGGAAAAAGCTTGCTGCTAAAGGAGCGAGGAAGCAGCGACTTCTTTGGGCAAGCACCAGCACAAAGAATCCCAACTATTACGATTTGCTTTATGTTGATACTTTAATTGGTCCTGATACGGTAAACACCATGCCGCCAGATACGATTAAAGCATTTATTGATCATGGTAAGCTCAAGTCAACATTAAATGAAGGAATAGATGAAGCAAAAACTCAACTTAAAAAGTTAAAAGAATTAGGAATTGACATAAATAAAATCACAGATAAGCTTTTGGTTGATGGTGTCAAATCATTTTCTGATTCGTTTGAATCTCTGCTTGGAAGCTTGCAAGAAAAAGTAAAGAAAATTAAACAAGAAGTCAGTGTATGAAATATAATCTGTCTAATTATCAAGAGTTAGTTTCAAATAGAGCTCGTGACTTAACCGCAGAAAGAATTATCGAAAGAATTTGGGAGAAAGATTTCACAGTTTGGGGAAATTCTCCAGAAGAAATTTCAAATCGGCTTGGCTGGCTTGATTGCATGGAAGTAACAAGAAAATCTATCACTGAAATAAAAACATTTGTAGATGAAATTCGGAAAGAAGGATTCACTGATGTACTGTTGATGGGAATGGGAGGTTCAAGCCTGGCTCCGGAAGTTTTTCGATTAACATTTGGAGTTAAAGAAGGATTTCTGGATTTACATGTCCTCGATAGTACACATCCTGAAGCCATTATTAATTATGAAAAAAAACTCGATCCGAAAAAAACTTTATACATTGTTTCAACAAAATCCGGAGGAACAGTTGAGACGATGTCATTTATGAAATACTTTTATTCCAGCGTTTCAAAGAAACTTGGAAAAGAAAATGTATCAAAACATTTCATCGCTATAACTGATCCGGGAAGTGGATTAGAAGACATAGCAAAAAAACTAAACTTTAGAAAAATATTTTTGAATGATCCGGATATTGGAGGAAGGTTTTCCGCACTTTCACTTTTCGGAATTGTTCCTGCAGCTTTAGTAGGTGTTGATATTGAAAAATTATTCGATGAAGCCAAGCTTTTGGAAAATGAAATTAAACTGCCGTCTGTTGAAAAAAATACGGGTGCAATGCTAGGTGTAATTCTCGGTTCACTTGCTGAATCAGGAGTCGATAAAATTACCTTCATCACTTCACCTCAGCTAAAATATCTTGGCGGTTGGATGGAACAATTGATTGCCGAAAGTACCGGAAAAAAAGGGAAAGGAATTCTCCCTGTTGACCTGGAACCAATAGTTTCTGTTTCAAATTATGGAAAGGATAGAGTTTTTATTTATATCAAACTAATTGAAGATAATTCCCTTGATAGCAGAGTAAGCGAAATTAAAGAGGCTGGTTTTCCATTGATTGAAATTGAAATGAAAAATGTCTATCAGCTTGGGGCTGAGTTTTTCAGGTGGGAATTTGCAACTGCAGTTGTCGGGCACGTAATTGATATTCAACCGTTCGATCAGCCGAATGTTGAATCAGCAAAAATTATTGCACGTCAGATGATGAAAGAATTTCAGGAAAAAGGAAAACTTCCTGAACTCAAATCAACTTTTCAGCGGGAAGAAATGAAAGTTTATAGTGATTTTAATGTTGATGATTTAAAAGATGTTCTTCCACATTTCTTTTCTGATATTAAAAGTGGGAAAAATTATGTTACACTGCAGGCCTACCTGAATCCTGATGAAAAAATCTGGCAGAAGCTTCAACAATTGAGATTAAAAATATTGGAGAACTATAAAGTCGCAACAACTCTTGGTTACGGACCGAGGTTTTTACATTCTACTGGACAACTGCATAAAGGAGATTCAGGAAATGGATTTTTTATTCAATTCGTTTCTGATGTACAAAATGACATTGCAATACTTGATGATGCAGGAAAGAATGAATCTTCCATATCATTTGGAACCTTGATTCAAGCGCAGGCGCTGGGTGACAGGCAGGCATTACTTGATAATAGAAGAAAAGTTCTTACGATTGATTTGGGAAAAGATATTTCCAAGTCATTATCTAAGCTATTGGTTTAGGCTCCGTTAACCACAAGAACAGGGCAGGTACAATTATTCAGTATTCTTTCAACTCGTGGACCGAGATAAAGTTTATCTGTTCCCGGCCTTATATCGGTTCCTAAAATTATCAAGTCGAAATTCTTTTCCCTGGACATTTTTAAAATTACTTTATCAGGCTCTTCACCAATTTCAACCTCGGTAAAAGTATTAATGTTAAGCGACTCACCGAGTTTTTTTAATTTGTTAACAGCCTGATAGGCAAAAGATAATCTGCGTTCTTTGGAGCTCCCTTCAATATCGAGTGAAGCAAAATTATCTTTACTTTCAACAACGTTAAGAATGTGAACCTGGTCGTGATCATGATAAGCAATTCCAAATGCAATTTCGGCGGCTCTTTTTGAGGCTAAACTTCCGTTTGTCGGGACAAGAATTCTGCTGGGCCGCCAGTCGTCAACCACATTACTGCTTTGAACCACTATGCTCGTACAGGGTGAAAGCCTTACGAGATTATCTACAATCGGGTTGAAGAGCATATCGGAATTTTTTTGTCTTTCAGTTGCGCCAACGATCAGCAGGTCATAATCTTTTTTAACTTCATCCAGAATACTTTCAAGAGTGTTTTTACTTTCAGATATTTTTTTATTTACCGGGAATTTTGTGAAAAAGTTTGCCAGAGTGTTCAGGAATTGCTGACTTTCAGCTTTTTCCTTTTCATTGGATATCGTCAGCAGTGTAACACTTAAATCAGTCTTTCTTCCGATCCTCTCTAGTATTCTTGCTTCTATCATTTTAGAAAGACTTGCCTTGCTGATGTCTCTTTTCCTAACGGGAAGCAGAACACGATGGACTCTGCCTAGAATATTATCTTTAAGAAGCTCTTCCTGCTGAAGTCTTTTTATTTCCTGAGCTTCCGGCTGAACTTTTTTTAGTGTCCATCGAAGCATAATAGGAGCCATCAAAGAAGTAACAACCGCAGTAATAATGATTAAAGAATAGATTTCCTGTGATAAAATTCCGAATGACAAACCTATAGTAGCAACTATTATCTGAATTGCTCCTCTTGCATTTAAACCGGCGCCAAAACTTAGAGCAGTCCAGTGATCTGTCTTAGCAAAAACTCTCGCACCAAAATAAGCGCCTATAAACTTACTGAATATAGCCACAGAAATTAATCCTGCGCCTATGAGAAGCAGATCAGGTTTAAATAGATCAATAATATTAACCTTTAATCCTGCACTTGCAAAAAAAATCGGGGCAAAAATTCCGAATGTTGTACTCTCCAACTTATCAATTGATTCTTTAGGAACTGCAGGTGATTGTGCAAACACAATTCCGGCTATAAAAGCTCCGAGAACAGCTTCTAAACCAATAGCCTGAACAACAGCACCTAAAGCAAATGTGAATACAATTATTAAAGTAAGAATTTTATCCCGCGATGAAATTCTGTTAAGTGTAAAATCTAAAAGATGTCTTATAATAAACTTCCCGATAAAGAAGCTTAGGCCAACAAAAAGGATGACTTTAAAGAAAGAGTAGCTGATAGACCCGAAAGAAACAACTTCGCCGCCGATTAGTCCCAGAACAATTGATAATAATACCCATGCAACCGTGTCATCAAACATCCCAACGGCAAGAGTAATCTGACCAATATCTCTCCTGATTAATTTTAGGTCCATTAATACTTTTGCAATCACGGGAATAGCAGATAATGAAATTGCAATGGCAATGAATAGAGCAAATATCACTCGTTGATCAGGATCGACAAGTAATGAATTTGGGATTAAGAATCCAAATGCAAAACCGCATGCCAATGAAAATGGTAATTCACCGAATGCGATCCCTAAAGTTTTTTTTGCGTGATGTTTTACAAGCTGAAGGTCAGTTTCAAGTCCGGTAATCAACAACAAAAACATTGCCCCGATTAAAGTGATAACTTCAAGCAGATTTACCTGATTTTCAGTGACCGGAATTATATATCCATGAATAAATGGAAATAAATTGCCTAGGAGAGATGGTCCGAGAAAAATACCTGCAAGAATCTCACCGAGAACGGCAGGCTGCCCGAGTTTTTGTGAGAGTTCACCAAAAATTCGGGCGGTTATCAGCAAAACCGAAATCTGAATGAGAAGTTTTAGAATATCACTGCCAATCGCAGCCTGGATTATTTCACCTGATAAATGCATTTAATAAAAAGTCGATTTTGAGATAAAAATGAGTATTATTTTCTGCGAAAGTAATCAAAATCAAGCTTATTAGAAAGAAGCCTTTATTAAGATTTCTTAATGGATTTATAACTTGATAAATGGTCTTGACATTTTATAAATCTATCGTATATTTACGATGAACGATTAAGGAAATATTTATGGCATCATCAAAGAAAGAAGAATTCACGCAGGAAGACAATTGGCTTGCAGATGTGGCAAAAGCGCTTTCTCATCCTGCAAGAATTAGAATTCTTAAAATCCTAACTGAAATGGATTCTTGCATGGTCGGAAGTATTGTTGATAAACTTCCACTGGCACAGGCAACTGTTTCACAACATTTAAAAGAACTTAAGCGTGTGGGTTTAATTGATGGCGATATAGTCGGCCCTAAAATCTGTTACTGTGTCAACAATAAAAACCTCGCTAAAGCAAAAACTGCGTTAGATAAATTATTTTCAAAAATTGGTTGTTGTTAAATCAAAAATCAAGACGTGAAATAGTGAAGTTTCATAATATATAACTTAACAAACATTATCTGACGTCCTAAAAAGGAGTAAAAAATGAAATCATCAAGTGAAGTGAAGCAAAATGTCAAAGAAAAACATGGACAAATTGCTAAAGAACAAAAAGTATCAAGCTGCTGCGGACCAACTTGTTGCAGCAGTTCAAATGAGAATAGAAAAAATCAAAAGAAGGAGAAGTAAAGTGGAAGCAGCAAATGATTTAAAGCAAATTGTAAAAGAAAAGTACGGGGAAATAGCTAAAGCATCGAAAAGTTCGGGATGCTGCGGACCGACATGCTGCGGTGGTGAAGAAAGTAAAATCGTCGGTTATACTGTGATGCAGGATGAATACAATAATCTTGATGGCTATGTAGCTGATGCAGATCTCGGATTGGGCTGTGGTTTACCAACCGAATTTGCCGGAATTAAAAAAGGTGATACAGTGGTTGATCTTGGCAGCGGTGCAGGTAATGATGTTTTTGTTGCCCGATCAATTGTGGGTGATGAAGGTAAAGTAATAGGTCTGGATATGACAGAAGAGATGATAGAAAAAGCAAATGCAAACAAAATCAAAGCTGGTTTTAAGAATGTTGAGTTCAGACTTGGTGAGATTGAGAGTATGCCTTTGGAAAATGATATTGCTGATGTTGTGATAAGTAACTGTGTGCTGAATCTTGTCCCTGATAAAAGAAAAGCATTTGAAGAGATTTATAGAATATTAAAACCAGGAGCACATTTTTGCGTTTCTGATATTGTTATCAAAGGTGAACTTCCTGAAGGATTGCAAAAGTCAGCAGAGATGTATGCAGGTTGTGTTGCTGGTGCACTTCAGCAGGATGATTATTTAAGTATCATTAAAGAAACTGGTTTTGAAAATGTTGAAATCAAAAAAATAAAAGTGATTGAGTTACCCGATAATGTTCTAAAAGAATATCTGAATGAATTAGAGATTAAATTGTTGAAAAACAATAATGTTGGAATTTTTAGCATAACGGTAGTTGGGTATAAACCATAAATAATTTGAGCTAAGCTTGTATAAAGACATCACAGGAATAATTCTTTCTGGCGGAAAAAGTTCGCGTATGGGTTCGGACAAAGCCATGTTAAAAGTGGGTGATGAAACCATAATTGGGCGAATTACTAATCTGATGAACTCAGTTTTTAGTGATGTCTTTATCGTTACCAATACTCCTGAAGAATATAAGTTTCTGAATATTCCTTTGTATGAAGATATTCACAAAAGCAAAGGCCCGCTCTCGGGAATACACAGTGGATTGGTTCACTCATTGACAGATAAAAACTTTTTTATTTCCTGCGATCTTCCTCTTATCTCCAAAGAATTAATTGAGCATATTGTCGAATTTAAAAGTGATAAACTTATCAGGTATTGTTTTGCTTCCGGTCGTCATCATTATTTAGCAGGAATTTATCACAAGGATTTGCTTCCGGAAATTGAAAGAATATTTGCATCCGTTGCAAACTATTCTGAAAAGAAAGATCAACATTTTTCAATCCGGAATCTATTAGAGAATATTGAGTCAGAAACTATTCAAATTGAAAATCTCTCATTCTACAAAGATGAATTATTTTTCAATTTAAACACCCATGAAGATTTTGAACACCTGAAAAGAATTTCATCACACCATTGAAAAAAACTTCTGATATATATCGGTCCTGTACAAAGCAGTAAGTCATCAAAACTTTTATCATTCATCCAAAACAGAAATGATGTTGGCGTAATTTTATTGCTTTTAATTGATGATAAAATTATTTGCATGATATTACTTCCGGTGAAAGCAAGTTACTCGAAGCAGGTACTGATGATAGAGAAGAGGATATCCTTGTCATTGGCAAGTACAAATTCAAAATAAAGTTTTTGAAAGGGCGAAAGAGGTATTGCAAAAAGCGTCAACAGATTATCGCGCTTATCTAATAATTGGTGAAATTGGTCAACTCGAGCTTGAAGGAAAAGGATTATCACCTGTCACCGATGAAATAATTTCGAAATATTTTATTTATTTATAAAAGATTTTACTTGTCGTCCGTGAATCATTAGTGAGTAAGTTTTTAGAACATTATAAGCTAATGCTTGAAGATATTGAATTCATAAAATTGATTGATTTAAGTAGTAATCCTTCAATTTTTTAATTTTCCAGAAGCTCAACATTGTTCTTCTTAAATCCCACGCAACAATATTCCCGTGATAATAATTGATACTTGCCGAATACCAAGAAATGCTGAATATGAACCGAAATCGCAACTTTTTAGTTGACTTTAGAAATTTTGTCAGCTATTTTTTCATTGTATTTTATTTCATTTGTTGAATTGTCTTGAACTAATTTCCACATATATAAATGGAATTTAGAAGTCTAGTTCAAACTATCGGCAGACAGGAGGAGAATTGATGATAGTTAATAAAAATGATTTCCATTCCTTCCTAAAAAAAGTAAATAGTGGTTTGGGAAATTTCAGTGAAGTTATTGTTCCCTACCATATCAGGTCGGATGATGAAAAACCAGCCCTTCATTTTTTTCGCTTTGAAGAAAGTAAATTACCAAATTTAAATTTCTTTAGAACTGTAGACCCACTCAAAATTCTTTTCTACCTCACACGTGAAAAAGTCTATCCTCTTGGACAAAAAAATCATACACGAATAATCGTTGGTGTAAAAGCATGCGATATTAAAGCCCTTCATTTGCTTGATAAAGCCATGCTTCAAAGTGGATTTGTTGATCCAGCTTATAAACAGTGGCGTGAGAATACTCTTATCATTTCTTCTGATTGTGATTTTTTACACGAAACCTGCAGCTGTAATCTGGTAAATGGTCATCCATACTCTGAAAGTGGTTATGATCTTAATCTGTCAGTCATTGATGGAAATTATCTGATTGGAATCGGCTCAGAGCGTAGCCAGGAATTTATTGAATTGATGAAGAGAGAAATTACAGTCGCTAACTCAACCATTTCTGATCTTGAAATTGTAAAATCAAATCGCGAAAAAGTATTTGATCAGCTTGTTGAAAAAAATAATCCTCTAAATCATTCATCTGATTTTTCTGAATTCAGAAAAGTTGAACATAAAAATTGGGAAGAAGTATCCAAAGAATGTATCGGCTGTGGTGCATGTACTAATATTTGTCCGACCTGTTATTGCTTAATTCTTAATGATGAATCATCTGAAAAAGATTTTGTGAAAGTAAGATCTTATGATTCCTGTCAATGGTACGGCTATGCTCGTGTTGCTGGCGGCGGAACACCACGACCAAAAATGACAGAACGTTTTCGTAACAGGTATTTATGCAAGTTCGATTATATGCATAAAAATTTTGGTGAGATTGGATGTACAGGCTGCGGAAGATGTACTGAAGCATGTGCAGCCAAAATTGATTTTCGCGAAGTAGTAAAAAATGTAAGTGCTATTGCTCAGGAAGTAAACTAAAAAATTTTTCAGGAAGTGTTATGCAAAATCCTTACGAAGTTATTCCTGCTGAAATTTACGAGGTGATGCAGGAATCACCATTAATCAGAACACTGAGATTCAAACCGAAAAAACCAATTCAATTTAAAACCGGACAGTTTATTGAAGTTGGGATTCCGGGAATCGGGGAAGGACCTTTCACTCCATCTTCATCTCATTACACAGTTGACGATATGGATGTAACAATTATGAAAACTGGATTTCTTACTGAGTATGTTCATAAGCTTCATGCCGGTGCAACAATCGGAATACGCGGTCCTTTCGGTTCTAATTATCCATTAGAAAAATTTAAAGGTAAAGATGTATTAATCCTTGGCGGCGGATGCGGACTCGCACCATTGCGCTCACTCTTTTTGACCATGCTTCACGATCATAAAGATTATAACAGCATCACTTTTCTCGCCGGAGCAAAAACTCCCAAAGACTGTATATATAAAGATGAAGTTACTGAATGGCGGAAATATGATAATGTAAGATTCATACGTGCAGTTGATGAAGTTCCTGTCGGTGAACAATGGGAAGAAGATGTGTGTCTTGTTACAAAGTTATTACGAAAAATTGATATGAAACCTGATGGCAACCCGGCAATTGTTTGCGGTCCTCCTGTGATGATGAAATTCGGGACTTTTGATTTACTTAAATATGGCTACAAGGAAGAGAACCTTTATCTCTCAATGGAAAAGAAAATGTATTGCGGGTTTGGCCAATGCAGACACTGCGTTATCGGAGGTTACTATGCTTGTAAAGATGGTCCTGTTTTCACTTACAATCAGATTAAAAATGAGGAGGCAATATGGGATTGAAAAGACTATACATTGATATCCCGGCGCTGATGGAATCAGGGACAAATGCACAAGACATTCAATGTGAATATATGTATCATCAAAAAAATAATGGCGCTTTCAGTCTTCTCGAAGTAGCTGAATTTTCTGCTTATTGCCGTCAATGTAAAGAAGCATTCTGTGTTGATGCCTGTCCCAAAGAAGCTCTCGAACATCAGGATAACGGATTGATTAAAAGATATAATATGCGCTGTGTCGGTTGTAAAAGCTGTGTTCTTGCATGTCCTTTCGGAACGATTTTCCCTGAAGTAATTAATTATATAACAGCTAAATGCGATTACTGTTTGAATCAGCTTGAACAAAAACCTGATTACGAACCAGCCTGTGTTCAAACTGCGCCGGTAAATTCTTTTGTGATGAAAGAAGTGGTTGAAGATCATAAACAAAATATTTTCTTTGTTGGAAATCATCTGGCAGTTAGAACTCCCAACTGGCTTAACAAGGAGGGAAGAATATGAACCTCGAATTGTTTTTTTATCTGCTCATCTTCCCGGGATTTTTATTCACAGCAATTCTTGGATTAACAGTTGGCTGGGTTGACAGAAAAGTCTCGGCAAGATTTCAGTATCGTGTTGGTCCTCCATTCTTTCAGAACTTTAATGATTTCTTTAAGCTGCTTGGGAAAGAGACCATCATTGTAAAAGATGGTGTGCGTTCAATGTTTGTGGTCGCACCGTTCATCTCTTTTGCAATGCTCGTGCTTGTTTCTGCAATCGTCGGAACTTCACTTTTCTTTAATATCAGCTTCGGGGGGGACTTAATAGTCATAATGTATCTCCTGATGATATTTTCAGTGATGGTTGTTCTTGGAGGTTCAGCATCAGGGAATGTTTATTCAAGTCTTGGTGCCGGAAGAGAAATAAAACTTCTTCTCGCAGATGAACTTGCATTCATTCTTGTCCTTCTTGTACCGATAATCAAATCAGGTTATCAGCTTGATCTTGGAAATATTTTAGCTGCTCAGGCAGATGGAATGTTTGTCAGCTCTGCCTCAGGAATAATTGCTTTCATTATTGGATTGCTGTGCATTCAGGCTAAAATGACCTTGCCTCCATTCCATATTCCTGAAGCAGAAACTGAACTTGTTGAAGGACCATTTATGGAATACAGCGGTCCACCATTAGGATTCTGGAAGCTTAATCATTTTATGATGTATGTGGTATTTCCGTTCCTGCTTGTCTTGTTATTCTGGGGCGGATTTAATTTTAACGGAATAGAAATTCTCTGGAGTGTTCTTAAATATTTATTGATAGTTGTGTTGATGATCATTATTAAAAACACAAATCCGAGAATAAGAATTGATACAGCACTTAACTTCTTCTGGAAGTATGCAACACCATTAACATTAATTGCAGTGGTGCTGGCGGTGTTTGGGTATTAACCACTGTGGTTCTCAGTGGATTCTCCGTGAAACTCCGAGTAAGAATTTCTTACATTGAGTATCGCTGAGAAAACACAAAGTTACACGGAGAGAAGTTTAAATAATTATTGAGGTACTAAATGAGTTGGTACAATAAGCGGCTTGCCAAATCCATCTGGGTTTATCATATGAGTGCGTCGCCGTGCAACAACTGCGATATTGAAATACTCGATCTGCTTACTCCGAAGTATGATGTTGAAAGATTCGGAATAAAGCTTGTCGGTTCAGTTCGTCACGCCGATGTAATACTATTAAGCGGAGTCATCAATCAGAAAGTTGCGCCGCAGGTAAAAAAGATTTACGAGCAAGCTGCAAAACCCTGTTTTGTAGTTGGAGTTGGAACCTGTCCGGCTTCGGGATGCTGCTTTAAGGATAGCTACAACACAGTAAAAAAGAGAGAAGATGTAATTCCGATTCATCTATATATTCCCGGCTGTCCGCCAAAACCGGAAGCAATGATTGAAGGCGTAGTAAAACTTGCGGGGGTTTTAAATGCATAACTACAGTGAATTTATTTCTTTGATGGGAAATAAAATCTTATCAAAGAATGAAAAACAAAAAAGACTTTACTTTGAAGTCGGCAATGAGAACATAATTGAAGTTGCTGATTATCTTTTCACCAAACTCGGCTGCAGATTGTCAACCGCAACAGCAACAGAAACCTACAGAGGGATCGAAGTTCTCTATCATTTTTCACTTGATAAATCGGGTGAGTATTACTGTCCACGGATTGTTATGACTGATAAAAAAAATCCAAGGATGAATTCAATAACTCCGGTCGTTCGTGGTGCAGAATGGATTGAAAGAGAAATGTCTGAAATGCTTGGAGTTACTTTCGAAGGTCATCCGAGACCGGAACCTTTGTTAACAGGAAATCATCCACAAAACATTAAAGTGCCTCTTAGAAAATGGAGAAGCAATGGATAAAAATGTAATACCTGTTGGTCCGTATCATCCGCTGCTTGAAGAAGCAGAATATTTCACTCTCCAGGTTGATGGTGAAACAGTAGTTGATATTGATCTGGAAATAGGCTGGATGCACCGCGGGCACGAGTTTATTTCCGAATCCAAAACTTTTACACAATCACTTTACCTTGTTGAAAGAATTTGCGGTATCTGCTCAACATCTCATCCACTTGCTGCTGTTCATGCAATGGAAGATGTAGATAATATTGAAATTCCTTTGCGTGCAAGATATATAAGAACACTTGTCGGTGAACTTGAAAGAATTCACAGTCACTTGTTATGGCTTGGATTAGCCGGACATTTTATCGGTTACGACACTCTGTGGATGTGGGCATGGAAATACCGCGAGCCTGTTTTGCAGATGTTCGAGATTATTTCTGGTAATAGAAATCATTATGGTATGATGCGTGTAGGAGGGGTTGCTAAGGATGTTGATCCTGACAAAATCAAAAGCCTTTTGGATATTATGGATGAAATTGAAAAGAAAATACAAATGATTGCCAAAGCTGCAAATGATGATCCTGTTTTGAAATCAAGATTAAAAGGAGTTGGAGTTCTCACTAAAAAAGATGCGGTTGATTTTTGTGCTGTTGGTCCTACTGCCCGTGCATCCGGAGTTTCGGTTGATGTGAGAAAAGATGAACCTACTGATGCTTATGATCTGGTTGATTTTAAAATAATAGTTACTGAAAACGGCGATGTGTTTGATAAAACAGTGGTAAGACTTCTCGAAACATTTGAATCAATCAAGATCTGTAAACAATGTCTTGAAAAATTAAAAACAGTTAACGGGGGAATAAGAAATAATGTAAAAGAAATTTCTGCCGGTGAGGGAATTGGCAGATATGAAGCGCCGAGAGGAGAAGTATTTCATTATGTGAGAACTGACGGAACGAACAGACCTGTCAGACATAAAGTCCGTGCACCAAGTTATGTTAATATTCCAACATTCAAAGCTTCGTGCAA
This sequence comes from Ignavibacteriaceae bacterium, assembly GCA_014860115.1. Lineage (GTDB taxonomy): Bacteria > Bacteroidota > Ignavibacteria > Ignavibacteriales > Ignavibacteriaceae > IGN2. The sequence continues at coordinate 1,836 of JACZKK010000183.1, read as the reverse complement.
AGGCATTCCAGTTGCAGATGCACTTATAACTCTTGCTGCAGTCGATCCCTGTTATTGCTGCACCGAAAGATCAATAAAAATTCGTGATAAGAACAACGAGCCTTATCAATTGGATCTTATGAAGCTCTCACGTGAAAAAACAGAACAGATCAGGAGGCAAATGAAATGATAATCAATGAACTACTGCTGTTTCTAATTGTCCCGCTTGCGGTTGGTTTTGTTAATCTTTTCCTTCCTGTATTCTTACGGAAAGTCTTAACATTCCTTGCTCTTGCTTTCGGACTGGTAATGGTTTATTTGTTCTATCAAAGTACTATGGATTCCTTTGCTTACTTCGGGCAAATTATTTTTTCATTAGACCAGCTAGGTTTATTTGTCGTTGCTTTCATTCAGATACTCAGCTTTATCATTTTGATTTTTTCTCTCAATGGATTGGATAAGGATTCCGAGAAAAGATTTTTCTTTCTCTATCCAATAACGGTTTCTTTCTGCAATGCTGTTGTTCTAAGTGAACATGCTCTGTCGTTTTTAATCTTTTGGGGATTAAGTGGATTAACGCTTTACTTATTCGCAACGATGGGCAAAACCCTTGATGCACCAAAGGCGGCAAAGAAAACATTTATAATAATTGGTGGAAGCGATGCTTTTTTGTTAATGGGACTTGTAATTATGTGGTTGATTTCTCCAGCTTCAGGTTGGTCTCTTAATAATCCGCAAATACCTTTACAGGGAGAATATGCACACATTGCATTTATCTGTTTATTGATTGCGGCTTTTGCGAAAGCCGGAGCTTTTCCACTTCATACCTGGGTTCCGGATTTCAGTCAGAATTCTCCTGTTGAAAGCGCAGCATTTCTTCCCGCTTCACTAGACAAACTGCTTGGAATATTTCTGCTTGCAAAAATGCTAACATCATTGTTCGTGGTTTATCCTCTGATAAATATGATACTGATTTCGCTTGGTGCATTAACTGTAATAACTGCAGTAATGATGGCGATGGTTCAGCATAACGGATACAGGCTTCTTGGTTATCATGCTGTTAGCCAGGTTGGATATATGGTAATGGGAGTTGCAAGCGGTAGTGTACTTGCTTTTGCCGGCGGATTATTCCATATGATTAATCATACAATTTATAAATCCAATCTATTTTTATCATTTGGGTCAGTGGAGAAGAGAGCCGGGACTGCAGAGCTTGATTATCTTGGCGGACTTGGAAAAAATATGCCGATTACTTTTCTGATGGCTTTGATTGGTGCGTTATCAATTTCAGGTATTCCGCCTTTCAACGGATTTTTTTCCAAGTGGATGATTTACCAGGGATTGATTGAGAAAACAGCGACACTTGGATCAGGATATCAGCTATGGCTCTTAGCGTGCATAATAATAGCTGTTTTTGGAAGTGCGTTAACCCTTGCAAGCTTTATGAAATTCTTGCACGCAGCATTTCTTGGAAGAAGACCCGATGTTCATAAAGAAGTAAAAGAAGCTCCCGTTAACCAGTGGCTTTCAACCGGTGCGTTATCATTATTGTGTATTGTATTCGGAATTTTAGCGGTGGCGTTACCTCTGAAATATTTTATCTATCCGGTTGTAGAAGCATCAGGAATGAACATTCCATCATTTGTTGGATTATATGATCCTATAATAGTAATCGTACTCTTTGTCGTTGCATTCCTGATTGGAATATTGATATATGGTTTAACTGCTAAAGTTCGATACGATGATGTGTATGTAGGTGGAATGCCTGCTTTAGAAAAATTCCGTATCGCAGGAACAGAGTTTTATAATGAAGTAAGAAATTTCACGGTGCTTAAATCAATTTATAACTATGCTGAG
>JACZKK010000182.1 GCA_014860115.1 Ignavibacteriaceae bacterium | reverse complement strand
GTGATATTAAAACTCTCACGGAAATTGCACATAAATTTAATTGTCTCGTTATTGCTGATACAGTTACTTCGTTAGGTGGGATTCCTCTATTAATTGATGAATGGAATATTGATGTTGCTTATTCCGGCTCTCAGAAGTGCCTCTCTTGCCCTCCCGGACTTTCACCTGTGACATTTAATGAAGGAGCAATTGGATTTATTAAAAACAGAAAAACTTCTGTTCAAAGCTGGTTTATGGATTTGAACTTAATCCTTGGTTATTGGAGCGGAAGTACGAAGCGAGCTTATCATCATACAGCACCAATTAATTCTCTATATGCTCTTGATGAATCGTTACTTCTACTTAAAGAAGAAGGAATTGAAAATTCCTGGAAGAGACATAAAAAGAATGGAGAGAAATTAGTAAATGAATTAGAAAAAATAGGTTTAAAACCTTTCGTAAAAGAAGATGAAAGACTTCCTCAACTAACTTCAGTAACTGTTCTCGAAGGAATTGATGAAGCTAATGTGAGAAAATCTTTACTTGATGATTACAACATTGAAATTGGTGCAGGTCTTGGAGAACTTGCTGGCAAAGTCTGGCGAATTGGTTTGATGGGTTATTCTTCAAATGAAGAGAATGTAAAAGTCTGTGTGAATACTTTGAAAAAAATATTAAATAAATAAATACTTGAATTGCAAATAAATAATACTTTATTCTTCAAGATCCTGAAATAAATTCAGGATAAAAAAGATATGAAATCAAACTTACTTTTACTTTTAACAGCAGTCATTTGGGGATTTGCGTTTGTCGCTCAACGCGCTGGAATGGAATTTATTGGACCATTCACTTTTAATACTGCCCGATTTGCTCTAGGTAGTCTTTCTTTAATTCCTCTCTTGCTTATAAATCAAAAAAGGAAATTTGAGAAAGAAAAATTTCTTCCTTTAAATGATAAAAAATTTTTATTTGGTGGATTATCTGCCGGGACGGTTCTTTTCCTGGGCGCAACTTTTCAGCAAGGTGGTTTGGTTTATACTGATGCAGGAAAAGCAGGATTCATTACTGGATTCTATGTAATACTTGTTCCAATATTAGGTCTTTTCATAAATCAAAAAACATCTTTATTAACCTGGCTAGGTGCTTTTGTTGCGATTGCTGGTTTATATTTTCTAAGTGTTAATGAAACATTCGACATCAATGTTGGTGATGTTTTAGTTTTAATCGGCGCATTCTTTTGGGCAATACAAATTTTAGTAATCGGATATTATTCAACCAAAGTTGATCCATTTCGGTTAGCTTTCTCACAGTTTGTTGTTTGCGCAGTCCTCAGCTTCATTGCTTCACTTATTACTGAAACTATAGTTTTACAAAATGTGCTGCTTGCATATTTGCCAATTCTCTATGCTGGTTTATTCTCTGTTGGAATTGCATTTACAATTCAGGTAGTGGCTCAAAGAGAAGCACATCCAGCAAATGCAGCAATCATTATGAGTCTGGAAGCAGTATTCGCTGTTCTTGGCGGGTGGATGATTCTAAACGAATCAATTCCTTCTCGCGGTTTACTTGGTTGTTTATTGATGCTAATTGGAATGATACTTTCACAACTTTATCTTTTCAGAAGAAAAATATAAAATTTTCAAATCGATTATCATTGGGGGTTTCGATGAAGAACATCAGGCTTACTTTTCTTGCAATTGGAATAATTGTTTCTATCACTTCCCTTCTCTGTTCTCAAACAGATCTACAAAGCCGAATTGAATCTCTTCCCGGAATCATAAGTGTAGAGAGAATTGAACCGGACTCAGAATATGTTGAGGCATTCAAAATATTTATTGAACAACCTGTCGATCATAATAATCCTGATGGAGAAAAGTTCAAACAAAAATTCTATCTATCACACAAAGAGGTTACCCTGCCGATGGTGATTGAACTTGATGGTTATAACATTGATTTTAACAGGAAAAATGAACTTGCTTCAATTTTAAAATGCAACAAAATTGTTGTCGAGCATCGTTATTTCGGCGAATCTCTTCCTGATAGTCTTGACTGGAATCTCCTTACTATTGAACAAGCTGCAAACGATCATCACCGGATAATTGAAACAATGAAAAGCATTTACGATAACAAATGGATTACAACAGGCATCAGCAAAGGTGGACAGACTACCTATATTCACAAATATTATTTTCCGGATGATGCTGATGCTTCAGTTTGTTACGTTGCACCCTTGAATCTTGCAGCGGAAGATCCCCGTATCTACCATTTTCTTGATAATGTAGGAACGAAAGACTGCAGAAAAAAAATGGTTCAGTTCCAGAGAGAAGTTCTAAAAAGAGAAGATGAATTATTGCCAATGTTTATTGAAGATTCAAAGAATTCCGGATATACTTATTCGATCGGTAATGATAGATTTATATTTGAATTCGTTGTCCTTGAATATGGATTTGCATTCTGGCAATGGCAATACACTACCTGTGATCAAATCCCGGATACAACTGCTTCTAATGAGGATTTGTTTGAACATTTAAAGAAAGGATCTTCATTCAGTTATTTTTCGGATCAGGATATAGCAACAAATCTTCCATTTGTTTACCAGGCATATTCGCAGATGGGATACTATGGCTATGATGTTTCTGAGTTTAAAGGCTTGCTTAAAGAAGTGAAAGAACCGACAAGCAGAATATTTTTACCCAAAGATTTGAATCCTGATTTTGATTGCTGTATAATGCAAAATATTAATACCTGGATTCAGAAGCATGGGAACAATATGATTTTCATTTATGGCGAAATAGATGCGTGGTCAGCAACTGCAGTCGAGTTAACAGGCGAGACAAATTCAATTAAGATGGTAAAGACTGGTGGTAATCATAGAACGAGAATTAAAAGCTTTAATCAAAAAGATCAAAACTTAATCATCAATACACTAGAAGATTGGATTGATTACGAGATCCCTAAATAAAGAAGCCGGACTAAATCCGGCTTTTATCTGTTATTCTAATTTTACTTAAACGTATCCTTCGAATCTACTATTGTTACATTCTTCACGTTGAGCTTAAAGTTTTCTGTCGCGGCATCTTCCTTTAAAATTTCTTCCGGTAGTCCTGCTTTAACCAAATTTGAATAGCTCATTGGCGAAGTTGAATTCTCTTTAAGACTTTTAGCCAGAGGTTCTGCTTCACTTACGTCAGTAACTATTGTGATTTTCATATTATCAATCTGAAAATATTTTTTTATTGCATTGTTCACGTCCTCAAGTGTAAGTTTTGAAAGCAGCTCACCAAGTTCTTCGATATAATTTACTCTTCCGTACATTTTTGAATCCATCAGATAACCAAGCTGTTGTTCCGGGGATTTGATATAGAGTCTGATATAACTTTCAAGAAATGCACGTGTTGCTTCAAAATCTTCCTGTGAAAGTCCATTCTTAATCATCTTATCCATTTCTCTCAAAGCCATTCTGAGAGCAAAGTGTGCGTGACCGACATTCACATCTTTTAACTCTTCATACTGCATCTTCAGTTGCTTTGCAATTTGAACCGGTCTAATCCAGATAGCAAAATAATTTGATTGTCTCGGCACTCCAGATGGAGGTACCATATTCCCTCCACCGTTATTATACCACTCGATGTAAGAATAGTCACCGTAATTCATCGACCGTTGTTCTCTAATCACCTGGTATAATTTTGAGTAAGATTTTCGATGCTCACCTAGATAAGAATTTGCAACCATGAGTGCGGCAAATTCATCATCAGCTCTTGTAATATTCAAAGGATAGCCAGTGAAAATAGCTGAACCGAAAGCACCTTCCTTGGATATTATTTCTACATCAATTCCATCCGGCATCTGAAGAACAGGTGCAGATAGAATAGCTGGTTTTGTATCGGGAAGTTTTTGGATATCACTTTTTAATTTCTCGATGAATGAAGCCGGATAATTTCCTGCGATACCAATCATCAGATTATTTTTTGTAAAGAAATTTTTGTAGTAATCTTTAACATCTTCCAGAGTTATTGATGAAACTGATGATGATTTCCCTTCAACCATGTGCTGATAATTGGTTCCGCGAAACAGAAAATCCTCTAAAGCTTTTTTGCTGTATTCTTCATCTGAAGAAGCACGAATGACCTGATCCACATAAGCCTGCTGATTTGTTTTCACTCTGTCAAAATCTGCCTGCGTTAAAGTAGGATTTGTTATCAAACCGATCATAATGGGATAAAACTGATCCATCCAGTCTCTATGAAATTCAAAAGTGAATATTGTTACTTCTTTATCGACAGACGAATAGTAATTAGCAGCCATCGGGTAGATTTTATCCTGAATATCACCGAAGGTTAATTCACCAGTTCCGCCTTGTGTAATTAGCTGAGAAGTTGTGTATGTTAATCCCTCTTTTCCTGCTGGATCACAGATTGAGCCATTCTTAAACATAAATTTTACTATCAATTTTGCCGAGTTCGGCTGCTTTAATTCTACAACTTGCTGGCCCATAATTATACCCGTTAATAACAATGAAATAATTAATGCTTTCATTATTCTACTCCTCCTTTTTCGTCGTCAGATATTGTGGCAATTGTCAATCCGCTATTGATGTAATATTTTTCCGCAACCATTTTAATATCTTCAACTGTTACCTTATCATACATAGCATATAACCTATTCAATGATTCCGGATCTCCTGTCAAATATATATAGTGGCTGATTGAATTTGCTATTGCATCCGGATTATCAATACTCATAGCATAGCTGTATTTTAAATTTGATTTGGTTTCATCAAGTAGTTTTTGATCAACGCCGTTTTTCTTAATATCATCAATAGCTTTTGTTATTTCATCTCTCACATATTGAAAGTCATCTTTGTTGATGAATGAAGCCTGAATGGATATAAGATATGGATCGCGGGAGTCCATTGCTCCACCACCGAGGAATCTAAGTTTTTGCTCTTCAACTACAAGTTTTTTATAAAGATTAGAATTCTGTGAAAAAAGAATTGTGTTTAAAACATCGATTGCAGGCATGTCAATTTTGGTATCGCTGAATGCTGGTCCTTTATAGTTCATACTCATATATGGAGGAATTGATCCGTTCTGTAAGTGAAAAGATCTTTCTTCTGTTTGTACCGGTTCAGCGGGAATATCAACAGAATAATTTCCTTTTTCCCATTTTCCAAAATATTTTTCAGCGAGCTCATTTACTTTTTCAGCTCTAACATCTCCGACAACAACTATTGTTGAATATTCCGGTCTATAATAACGGTTAAAGAATTTGAGAGAGTATTCATACTGATTGGGCATGTCAACAATATCATTAAAGAAACCCATCGTTGTATGTTTGTAAGTATGAACATCAAAAGCAGTGTTTAACAGGTTTTCGTATAATTGTTGATACGGACTTGCATAATTTTTTGTATACTCTCCTTTTACTGCACCCGCCTCAGTTTTGAAATCGTGTTCTGAATAATTAAGGTTCATAAATCTGTCAGATTCAACTTCAAACATTTTTTCCAGATAATTTACATTTCCAGTCATATGATAGATAGTCCTATCTAATGAGGTGTTTGCATTTGCACCAGCACCAGTCATTTTTAAGACTTCGTTGTATTTCTCTCTCGGATATTTATCCGTTCCTCTGAACATCATATGCTCAAAGAAATGTGCGAAACCGGTAACACCGGGCTCAACTTCGTTTCTTGAACCAACCCGAACAACGATGTAAAATGCTGCAAGGCCTGGACTATCGAATGGAATAGTTACAACATTTAGTCCATTCGCCAGCTTATGCTGATAAATAGGATAAGGAAGGATTTTGTCATCGCCTGCATTTAAACTAGTTAGCATAAAAGACATAAATCCTAGAATAAGTAAGAGTTTTTTTCTGCACACATTTGACTCCTGATTATGTTTTTGAATATTCGTTTTGAATTTTGTTTTGCGAATTTAACCCATTACTCATCTTGAGCCAAGAGAAAAAATTGGTAAATCCAGAAAAATTGATAGACGGTAATCAATTACAATTTGAAGCATTACCAAATCATCACTTCCCTTTTTCAATCTCATTATATATTTTAACAATAAGTTCGTATCAAAATTTTCAAAATAAAAACTTATTCATTTATGAAAACATTATTTTTAATGTTAGTTATTTTATAGGTAAAATCATGCAAAAACTGTCACTTATTTTCATCATCACTATTTTAACAAGCATTTCATCATATACACAAAATTGGCCAACAATCGGAGGAAGCAATCAAAGGAATGGCCTAAGCAAAATAATTGGACCTGATAGCGTAATTACTCCTGCCTGGACGGTTAGTTCAAGCCAGACAAGCATAGGTAATTCAGTATTTACTTTCGGTGATAAATTTGTTACTGCACGAGCTGTATTTAGTCCATACACATCCAAATTAGAATACCGCAGTCTTATTGATGGAAGCATAATCTGGGAAAAAATGGTTTACCCAACTTCGATAATGTATACGGTTGGCTTCAATGAGGATGCTGTTTACGCCCACGATTATTCGAATGATACTCTTTATGCTCTTTCTCCCATTGACGGTTCTGTTAAGTGGGCTGTAAATGAATATATGTTTGGAGGGAACTCTGGAATTTTATTTGCTTGTAATGGTGATCCGATAGTAAGAGGAAAAAGACTTGATAAAAATACTGGTCAAACAATTTGGTTTTATGATTACATCGTTCCGGTTGGACCAAATGCTGGTTATGCAGCAAGCAGCACTACTTTCTATCATTACAAAGGTGCAATCAATACTCCAAAAACGTTATTTGCTCTTGATATAGAAACAGGTCAATTTAAATATGAGACAGGCAGTCTTCCAGGTGATGGTGATCAGGAATGGCCAATTACAATAGGAATTGATGGAACGATTTATATGAAACGTGATGGTGGAAAATTGTATGCATTTGAAGATACAGGCACAGAGCTTCGAATTAAATGGGAATACACACCAACCGCTACAGAAATGCCCGGTTATTTTGGTTCTGCAGCCAATGGCAATTTATATATAGTCGACAATGACACAGTAAAACTTCTCAACTCTCAAGATGGAACTGTTTTGAATAAATCTTCTATATCAGTTGATGCTTCTTTTTATTCAACAATTTCAGTTGATGGCGAAGGTAATGTTTTTGTAAATAACAATTCCAATAAAATGTTTTGCTTTAGCCCCGATTTACAAACTGTAATCTGGGAGCTTGGAGTTCCAAACTTAACTTACTGCGGAGCGGCACTTGGTAAAGATGGAACTCTTGTTATAACGGGAGGCGGATTCAATATAAAAGCATATAAGCCAAATAAACCTTTCAAACCGGTTGCTGATTTCAAAGCTGATTCAACTCAAATTTTTAATGGATCTGATGTTTCTTTTTCTGACCAATCATCCTTTCAGCCGACAGCCTGGCAATGGAGTTTTCCCGGAGGAATACCATCATCATCAACAGATCAAAATCCAGAGAATATATTTTATAACTCTCCCGGGATTTATGAAGTATCTTTAATTGCAACAAATGCATTAGGAAGTGATACTCTGGTAAAATCTTGCTACATTGAAGTACTAGAAGTCGTTTTTGTTCATGACGATGGTATTTCCCCGGAAGAATTTATCCTTTACCAGAATTATCCAAATCCTTTTAATCCGGTAACATCGATCAGTTGGCAGTCACCGGTGAACGGTTGGCAATCTTTAAAAATTTATGATGTTCTCGGAAATGAAGTCGCAACATTAGTTAATGAAGAAAGACCTGCAGGTAGATATGAGGCTCAGTTTAACGCCGCTGACCTGACAAGCGGAATATATTTTTACCGATTACAGGTTGGTAATTTTATTGAAACTAAGAAAATGACGCTCTTGAAATAGTCATAACTTATTTTAAATTTTATGTATGAGAAATTTCGAAGTAACTTTAACATATAAAGCTTTGATGATTCATCAGCTTTTTTCAAAAAATATCTTCATAAACAAGCAAAAGATATTGGAAGTTGAACTGGAGGATTCTCATTGTCTTTCCCCCGAAGAATTTTGCGATTCAGTTATAACAGTTCAAGAGAGACCCGAAATTATTCGAATAAATGTTGTTGAAAAATATAAGCCCACCGAGAAACCTTTGAACTGGATAGCCGAAAATTTTGGAAGGATTTATTTCCACAACGGCATACCCCTGGTGCTAAATAAAAACTAAGTATCGCTACCAATCGAACTCCCCTCACCTGCTACAGACTTTTTGATACAATTCTCATTTTAGATTTCAATTAGATACATTATTCTGGTAATTCGGCTGGAAATCAATCATTACTTCAATTAACTAATCAAGTATTTGATGGCATAATCGTTGAGTTTATGTGTTAAAAACGGAGGGCAATTAAATGGCAGTATACTTACTAGCAGGGATAATATTAGGCGGACTTGTTTTATATATCATCGTTTCGATAAGAGGGGTAAAAAAATCCAGGGCAGAAATTGAGAAGATGTTCAAGTAAAGATTTTGTATTGTAGAAAATATTTGTGGTGAGGGCGAATTAAAGGAGATTACGAAAGTAGTCTCCTTTTTTCTTTTAAATATTATCTTAGGTAAATCTGAAAACCGAAGAGTATAAAAATATTTTTTAACTTTACATTTAAAACGTTTTTAGTACCAATATAATTTTCATTTTCTCCATTTAAACTTCCACCTTCATATCTTCCTGTAAGTTCAAAGGCAGCATTTTGGGAAACAAAATGTGAAATTCCTATTCCACCGTTGTATGCGAATCCATTTGCATAAGCCTGATTATTATAATAAGCCAATTCTAGATCGGTAATAGTTTCATTCTTTTGTGAATAGACAGCATATCCACCTGAACCTTCAAAAAACATGGAAAAATTTCCTCCAAAGGGAATGTAATATCTCGCCCATAGTCCTAAAAACCATACCTTTTCATCAATAGATTCGCTGGTGTTATTTGGGTTGGGTTCAGGTGTGATTGTCCGATTTCGCTCACGCCATTGAAAATCAAAACCGAATACACCGTTGGTTTCAACTATGCTGCCGTTTCTCGAACTGAAAATAAAATTATAGCCATCAACTTCAGAATTATTTTCTGATACATCGTAATTTTCCCAGCCAACCCAGCCTGCTAGCCCACCTGACCAACCACCTTGCTTTAATGCTTCCTCACGGTTTAACTGTGGGTAGATAGAAATCGATAGAATACAAATTAGTAAAGGAATTTCTTTAATGGCCATATCAAAATACCTTTCGAATAAAAGAAAGAATTAAATTATTGATTCTTAAATAATATCCAGAAGAATCAATATGCCAAGCCGAATAGAAAATGAATTATAATTTTCCTGAACCAACTGATAATTACCGGAAATTTCAAGGACGGATGGTTCCGCAAGTCTGAAACGATAACCAGCCCCAATTCCGCCACCGAATTTTGCTTCGTAATCAGTTGAAACTTTTTCTTCACTGTATACTTCATATATATCGGCAGTAACTCTTAAAAAATGTGCACCAGCTTCAAAAGTCCCAAAAAATTCCGGTGAGAAATAATATCGAACTCCCGCTAAAACAGGAATATCGTTTACCGAAAAATCAATCACTTTCCCTTGCACGGCAAAACCTTCACCTTTTCCAGGAAAACTTTGATAGGATGCCGAAAGAGTCGCAGATATCTTTTCGCTGAATGCAAATTCTCCAATTGCTGAACCTCCAATACCTGTCTCAGATAAATTAGCCAGTGCACTTGATGGAAATCCAATATTAAACGAAGCCCCTGCGTTAAATCTGCTTTGTGAGAATAGTGCTGTGGTTATAAGAAATATGAAAAGGAAAAAATAATATGTATTCGGCATCTTGTTCTCTGAATAATAAATGAGTTGAGATTAATTCGAAACAAAATTATCTATTCAGTAGATTAATACCAAAATGGATAGCACAAAGTAAAGATTTTGGAATGATCTGATTATTTAATCAGCATTAGTTTTTTTGATTGATACTTACCTTCAAAACTAAAAACATAGGTATATACACCGCTTGGCAAATAACCAGCATCGAAAAGAACACTATGCGTACCTGCTGATTTCTCTCCAGCAGTCAACACACTTATTTTATTTCCGAGAATATCATATAAGTCAAGTAATACGTATCCGGAGTTCTTTATTTCATAGCTTATCGTTGTCGATGGGTTGAATGGATTTGGATAGTTCTGATTAAGAATAAAATCTGCCGGCTGCTTTTCATCAACTTCAACAAAAGTAGAAGTGTAATCAAAAAGTTGAATTATTCCGTTATCAGGTATGATTTGTGCAAGTAACACCTGCATTGTATCCATACTAAAAGTTTTATAAACTTTTGAGTTGTTTCCCTGGATAAGTAAAACTTTTTCCCAGGTTTCAGGTATTGAGATATATGCAGTTAACGGATAATTATAAATATTATCAGGAAGGTTATCAGTTAATAAAATTTCAATAAGTGAATTAGACTGAGATAAAACCTGATACGAGTGTGCATCTCGTTCTTTTATATATCTAGTAATATTTCCAATTGATTCGATCCAGATTAAGTTATCGTAACTTTTTTCTGCTAACCACTCACAAAGTAAAATTAGCCATTCGTTGCTGATGGGATTATACGCACCTTGAGTTATCAAATCACCGAGTTGAGCAAATGGTACGACTTCGTGTGCTAATTGAATTCCCCATGTCCCATTTGAAACCGAATTATCAATCCAATTCATAAAATTATATAGCTCGTCAAGATCATCCTCAAACACAATTCTTGGCTCGCTAAATATCACTTCAAATGATTTTAATGAATGCCATTCCAGACCAGATAAACTATAATGATTTGGTGAAATGCCAATAGCCCTCGATGATTCATAATATAAACTTGCAAGAGAATCCAGCATAGCATTGTGTTCAGCATAAGGGTAAGCAAAAGTGATGCACTTTTCATAATTAGTACGAGCTTCTATCATTTTTTTAGAATGATATAATTCATAATGAATTGTATTTTGTGTAAGTGTATCGCCAATCGGCAGTTGTAATAAATGCGGATGATTTAGCGAATGAGAACTTAACTCAAAATCCTCAGAATGCATTTCAAGAAACATAGGCCAGGTACCGTATCTCCAGATGCCCGGTAATTGTTCAGTTAAAAATGGTGGAAGTAAAAAATATGTTGCATTAAATTCGTATTCCTGGAGTATTGGGTAAACATTATCATACTGTGCTTTGAATCCATCATCAAATGAAAAAGAAAATGCGGACTTACTGTCTTCTGCCCATCTCGTCACAAATACCTTTCCATAATCTGAAGTATCCGATAGAGTGACTTTTGATATCAGGCTGACACAAGGTGAGATTAAAATCAAAAAAAATGAAACAACTGCTGTGATGTATTTTTTAGAATAATGCACAAATTAAACAATAAGTGAATGAAATTTCATTTGACAGGAAGATGACTCAAAGAACATTCCAGAATTTATTATGATTTTCAAAATCTATAATTAATTCCGGCTGAAATTGAGAAGTAATTCAGCGTTTGGGCAGCGCCATTAATTTCTTCAGCATCTTGAGGATCATCAGGTACATCCACGGTAAAGGCATCTGTTAACACGATGTATTTAACAGATGCATCAATAAACCAGTGTTTGTCAAAAAAGAATAAATATCCGGCGGAAATTCTTAGCATAGTTTCAATTCCATCCTCATTGATTTCCGGCAGTGTAATAGTTTCACTGCTTCCTGTTGAGTCAACTTCGGCACTACCACTTAAAGTAAATTTGTAATTGTAAAATCCACCCTCAATCATTATGTAAGCAGTGTTAGTTTTCTGTTTGAGGAAGTACCACTTCACTCCAAGCAAGATCGGAAGTGTTGAAAATTTTGATTCGAGATCAAATTTAGCATTTAATCCTAATGCATTCGCTTTTTCGTTGAAAGCGTCTAAATCCAGTTCAAAATGATTATAACCGACGGCCAATGTAAAGATTGATGAATTCCCGAAAAGATATAGGAAGTGAATATCTCCCCCGTAGCCAGTACCAAAATATTCTGTGAATTTCCCATTGGGAAAATTTACATTGCCATTCAATCCAATAGCAAAATCACTCTGTGCTTTTACGAATAAAGCCGAAGCTGCGGTTACAATAAGAATTAAATTTTTAAACAATTCATTCTCCTCAAATAATTTCAACTAAAATTTACTAATCAAATAAATAATTAAAAAGAATCAATAATGAATATTGCTGCATGCTGCTTCTTGTTCTCACAATCATAGCAACATCTTTGCTGGTATTAATTGATGATTAGCAATTGATAATTTTATTTTACATTGTGAAAAATCATCATAAAGATTAAGTTTGTCAGTCATTTTTTTGCAATAAAATTAATCTGCACAACACGGAGTAAAAATGCACAACAACTCACTGAATCATCTTGACTATTACCGTCTTCCATGGAATTTAACAGATAATTCTATTTCCTGGCTAGAACCAACTTCTAAATGTAATCTCTATTGTGAAGGCTGCTACAGGTTGAATGAAAAAGACGGACATAAATCCATCAAACAAGTTAAAAACGATCTTGATGTTTTTGTGAGATTACGCAAAGCTGACGGTGTATCCATCGCAGGTGGTGACCCTCTTACCCATCCTGATATTATTGAAATAGTTAAAGAAGTTAAAAAAAGAAATATGAAGCCGATCATAAACACAAACGGATTGGCATTAACAAAAGAATTATTAAAAGAACTGAAGAAAGCCGGAGTCTTTGGTTTTACTTTTCATATTGACAGCAAACAAGGTCGACCACAATGGAAAGATAAAAATGAATTAGAGCTAAATGAGTTAAGATATCATTACGCAAAAATGCTTGCTGATGAAGGAAACATTTCCTGTGCATTTAATTCAACTGTATATGAAGATACGATGAAATATATTCCTGAGATGGTTAAATGGGCACATAAGAATATTGATATCGTTCACGTAATGGTCTTTATACTTTACCGGGCAGTTGATAACAAAGAATATGATTTTTACCTTGGACCCAAAAAGATTGATATGGGTCAATTGGTTTACAACGAAGATCCGGTAACGAGGGCTGATATAAAAGCACCTGAAGTTGTTGAATTGATCAGAAAAGAATATCCCGACTTTGACCCTTGCGCATATTTAAATGGTTCGGAAAAACCGGATTCATTCAAGTGGCTGCTAACCGGAAGATTAGGCACCAAGAAAAATATCTATGGTTATGTTGGAAGAAAGGGAATGGAAATGGTTCAGATGTTTTATCATCTTTGGTTTGATAAATATTTAGCTTATGCAGCACCTAAATGGACTCGCAAAGGCAAGAGTATGTTATTGATGGGAGTACTCGATAAAAAACTCAGGAAAGCTTTTTTCAATTATTATAAGAATCCACTGAATATTTTCAAGCGATTACATTACCAATCAGTAATGATAATCCAACCGGTTGATTTTATGCCCGATGGCAGACAAAGTATGTGTGACGGCTGCCCTGATATTACTGTATGGAATGGTCAGCTTGTTTGGTCTTGCAGAATGGAAGAACAGTTGAAATTCGGACATAATCTTAAAACTTATCCAAAAGATTTCTTGAATTAGAAATTAGATTCAACTTGATAATTAAAGCCGCTGATGAAAGCGGCTTTTTTTGTTAATCCATCAACACATGTCTATTTTTACGTTGTAAATTATGCGCCCGTAGCTCAACTGGATAGAGCATCAGACTTCGGATCTGAGGGTTTGGGGTTCGAATCCCTACGGGCGTACTGAAAAAAGTCAAAGGTCATAATCAAAAAGTAAAAAAAGTCTTTTTGACTTTTTAATTTTGCCTTTCATAAAAGATGATTTTCGATGAGATAAAATACAAGTTCATGTTCGCTGCTCTGCAGGAAGCTGAGCAAGCTTTTGAAGAAAATGAAGTTCCGGTAGGTGCTGTTATAGTTAAGGACAATAAAATTATTGGCCGTGGACACAACCAGGTTGAGCGATTAAAAGATGCAACAGCTCACGCAGAAATGATCGCAATAACTTCAGCTGCAAATCATGTCGGTAACTGGCGATTAAATGACTGTTCAATTTTTGTAACTCTTGAGCCTTGTGTTATGTGCACAGGAGCACTACTGGCTTCTCGCATACAGAATTTATACTTTGCTGCTTTTGATGCAAAGTTCGGAGCGTGTGGAAGTATTTACAACTTAGCTCAGGATTGTAAAACAAACCATAAAATAAATGTTTATTCAGGAATTTATGCCGAAGAAAGCTCAAGGCTGCTTCAGGAGTTTTTCAATAAGCTAAAGAATAAAAGCAACCTTAAATTTTCGCCTCCAACAGCTTGAGACTGCATTTTAATTACTGTAATTTGCAATAAAAAAATAATTCTTTATGCGACTATTACTATTTGGGGCTCCCGGTGTTGGAAAAGGAACACAGGCAAAATTACTCTCCGCTAAATTCAATATACCACATATTTCTACTGGGGATATTTTAAGACAGGCAGTGAAAGATCAAACCGATCTTGGTAAAAAAGCTCAGGAGATTATGAGCAGAGGTGATCTCGTTCCTGATGATGTTATGATTGGAATAATTAAATATAGATTTAGCAAGAGTGATTGCAATGCTGGCTTTATCCTTGATGGTTTTCCAAGAACAGAAAATCAAGCTGTAGAGCTTGACAAACTTTTTGAAGAAATGAATATTAATGATATTAAACTCGTAAATATTTATGCTGATGAAGAAGAAATAGTTAAAAGACTGAATGACAGAAGAGCCTGTAAAGAATGCGGAAATATTTTTACACTATCTGAAATTGAAAACTCAAAAATCTGTCCGAATTGTAAAGCCAGAAATAGCTTTTATCTAAGAGATGATGATAAAGAAGAAGTTATCAGAAAACGTTTAGGAATTTTCCGCAAGACCACTGAACCAGTATTGAAGTATTATGAAAAACAAGGCAAGGTGATTTCTATTAATGGACTCGGTTCAGTTGAGGAAGTGAATTCAGAAATGTTAAATATTCTTGCTGATTAAATTTTAGCTTTCAATTTTATGTTTGATTACTGCTTTTAATGCTCTACCGTCCTCAAGCTTTATTACTCTTTCATTCCCCTTCTTAACGATATCATAATTATGAGTTACAACTAAAACTGCCGTACCTCGTTTGTTTATTTTTTTGAGAAGTGCTAATATTTCACCGGAAGTTTCAGGATCAAGATTACCGGTAGGTTCATCAGCAAGCACCAGTATTGGTTCGTTGATGATTGCTCTGGCAATTGCAACTCTTTGCTGCTCACCTCCGGATAATTCGTGAGGTTTATTTAATCTTTTATGTGAAAGTCCAACTTCATTAAGCGTTTCATTTATTCGTTTCTTTATCTCTTTGGATGGAATTCCTGTTACTTTCATTACATAAGCAAGATTCTGATATACGTTTCGATCTGGCAGCAGTTTAAAATCCTGAAAGATGACACCAATTTTTCTTCTTAGTAATGGAATTTGAGATGGTTTAATTGTCTGTGAATCAAACTCTGCGATACGGACGGTTCCAGTCAGTGGAAATTGATTCATATAAATTAACTGCATCAATGTGCTTTTGCCAATTCCACTCTTCCCGATTACAAATACAAATTCACCGTAGTCTAATTCCATATTCAGATTGGTGAACACAGGTTGATTCTTATAATGAAATTCTACATTATCAAATGAAAGCATCATCAGTTAATTTTCCTCATAACAAATTGAGCTCTTTGAGAATTTTCGTTGACATCCTTAAAAGAAAAACAATCATAGCAAGCTTCAGTATATAAACCTTCTTTTTCAGCAAGCTTGAAGTAGGTATCAAGTTTATAAATTTTTTCTTTGTGCAATTCTTTAAATTCATTTCCAAATTCATCTCTAATATAAAAATGATTTGAGTGAATTCTGCTTTGCTTGTTATACTTGCTTAACATCCTATACTGATAATCATTATGCCGTCCCTCAGTGGATTTACTAATACTGAAATTCAAGCTGTTTTTCTCGAGGCTTGCATCGAATGTAAACATACCATCTTCCTCAAGCAAGCAATATATTTCTTTGAATAAGTTTTGAAGTGACTTCTTTTTCAAAATATAGTTCACACTATCAAATGCAGAGAAAACAAAATCAAATTTTTCTTTAAACGGAAGCGAGGTCATATCACAGCAGATCTTTTTCAAATTATTATTAACACCAGAGCGGAGCATCGATAATGAAATATCCGAAGCATAATAATTTTTATACTTATCGGAAAGTATTTTAGCCATCTTGCAATTCCCTGCCCCCAGCTCAAGAAATTTTGCTTTGTCCTTAACGTTATCCTTGGCTATTAACAGAATATATTTTGACCAACTGTCATAATCTAATTTTTTCATTAAACCATCATAAATAGCAGAAACTTGCTCGTATGGTTTAACCTTCATTTTTCGTTAATCTTTTCTTTCTGTTGCTCAGAATCAATTTCGCATACATATAAGCTTCAAGCATACTTGATTCATCAGCTATTCCCTTTCCGGCAATATCGTATGCTGTGCCGTGATCCGGCGAAGTTCTTATTATCGGTAATCCTGCTGAATAATTAACACCCTTTCCTGCATTGATATACTTAAAAGGAATTAAAACCTGATCGTGATACAGACCGAATATCATATCATAATTTTCAAATCTTTTAGTAGCAAAAAAGGCGTCAGATGAAAATGGCCCTTCAACAATACCTTCGTATTTTTTTTGCTCAATGAACGGTTCAATTATCTCTCTTTCCTCACTGCCAATAATTCCACTTTCACCTGCGTGAGGGTTCAAACCCAGTACGGCTATCTTTGGATTATTAATTCCGAGATCTATGTTTAACATACTTATGACAGCATCAATCTTTTCTGATAATACTTTTAAATTTAATGACTTAGAGACTTTCTTTAATGGAATATGAATTGAGTAAAGCGCAACTCTTAACTTTTTGGAAAGGAACGTCATTACAAAATTTTTAACACCGCACCAATCAGCGTACATTTCTGTTTGTCCTGGATATTTTACACCTGCATGTTTTAATGCAGTCTTCGATACAGGAGCAGTTACGACCGCATCTGCTAATTTTTTGTTCAATAAATCGAAAGATGACTTCAATGCAAGATATGCAGCTTCACCGGAAGATGCTGTCGGTTTGCCAATGTTCTGCTTAAATGATTTGGTAGTTAAAATAATTACCTGAGAGAGACTAAAATTATTAATAGCTAAATCTTTTGCAATTTGATAACTAAAGCGGGGTCTGATTAAGAGTGATGCATTTGTGAAAACATTTTCTGGAATGATTAGGATTACCTGAGTAGCTTTATTTTTTGAAGTGATTTTGTTGATCGTTTTAAGCGCAATTTCCGGTCCGATTCCATTAATATCACCACATGTAAAAACAATTCTCTTCATCAATTCTCAGTCAAAGTAAAGTTACCTGTACCCTTTTTATCAACAAATGTAAACTTTCTTTCAGGATTTAAGTAAGACCATATTTCCATAACCTGACCTTGTGGATTCGATAATCGATCAATATTTTCTGGTTTACCAAATTTGATATACACAATGCCTCTATCCGTTTTTGCACCATTACCTTTGCCTATACCTTTGAACTCTTTTATTGAATAATCCACGCGGCTGTAATATTCAAACATCACTTCGTTATAAGTTGTTTCCGGAGTAGGATCAAATTTCGCCCAATAATCTTTCAATACTTTTGGATAGTCAGAACTACTATTCGATAAAAGTGAAGACACGATTGAATCTGATTCTACAAAGTTTAAGAACTCAATTGCTTTTTCAGGATCCATTAAAGAGAATGGCTTATTAAACCAAACTATTTTTGATTGATATTTCTCATCGATTGAATTCTCATCGTTCACTACCTTTAATGTTACATCGCCCTCGTTAAGTTTTTCATTTACATTTCTCAAAACAAAATTCCTTAAGGGGATTGTTTCAGGATTTGATGTTACAGATACATGTCCTTCACATTCAGCTATTTTAACAGGAATAACATAAGATTCACTAACTTTAGTTGAGATTATAACCTCATCATTGTTTTCTATGATAACATTAATATCGCTTATTAATGTATCACTAACAGGAATTATAAGATGAAATTTGTCACTGCTGAAAGGAACATTACCACCTGAATTTGCAAGAATAAAATTCTTTTTATCATCACACATTACATCCCGTGAACTAATTACCAAAGGATGTTGTACAATTTTATCTTCATATTCTTCAAGATCCAATTTTATGGGTTCAAGTTTAAGTTCACCGGTTGAGTTCATATCCGAAATATGCGCTGAGATTTTATATTCTCCTGACTTCAGTTTAAAGCTTAAAAAATCCTGCAAGTAAAGATTATTATCATTCGTCTCTTCAAAATTATTCACTATCACCTTGCTATCTTTCATATCCCTTATAACTAATTTGGAATCTTCATCGAGAATTTCCACAGTAACACGAAATCCAGCATCAAATGAATCCACTTTTCTTTCAAATACAAGCATCCTATATGGAATTTTGTAGATAAAATTGACTGAAAAATCACCATCAGTTCTGGGTAGGGCAATTATTTCTGATTCAAAGGGTAGTCTTGGAATAATATCTGGCTGTCCAAATAATGAAGTGCAAATAAGAAAGAAGCTGAATAAAAACTTTTTCACATTATTTCTTTTTGATGAAAAATCATCCAGATCAATATAAAAATCAAGGCAAAATTACTTACAAGTAAATTGTCGGTTACCTGCTAGTTATTCATATTGTTCAAAAAGTCTTTGTTGTTCTTTGTTCCTCTGATTTTGTCAATCAAGAATTCCATCGCCTCAACAGGGCTAAAGTCACTGAGAATTTTTCTTAGAATCCAGATCTTTCCTAAATCATCTTCCTTTAAGAGTAAATCTTCACGTCTGGTTCCTGAACGGTTTACATCGATCGCTGGGAAAATTCTTCTGTCACTTAAATCACGATTGAGAACAAGTTCCATGTTACCTGTTCCTTTGAACTCCTCAAAGATAACATCATCCATTCTGCTGCCCGTATCAATCAAAGCGGTTGCGATAATAGTTAAACTGCCGCCGTCTTCAGTATTTCTTGCAGCGCCAAAGAATCTTTTTGGTTTATGAAGAGCATTGGAGTCAACACCACCAGACAAAATTCTTCCGCTGTGAGGAACGACGATGTTATGAGCTCTTGCCAATCTTGTTATACTATCCAGCAAAATCACTACGTGCTCATTTGCTTCAACCATTCTTTTTGCTTTCTCGATTACCATATCTGCAACCTGAACATGTCGGTCGGCAGGTTCATCAAATGTTGAACTTATAACTTCACCTTGAACTGAACGTTCCATATCAGTTACTTCTTCCGGGCGTTCATCAATTAAAAGCACGATAAGTTTTATTTCCGGATGATTCCTTGTAATTGAATTAGCAATTTTCTGTAGTAATACAGTTTTACCACTTTTCGGAGGTGAAACTATCAATCCTCTTTGTCCTTTACCAATTGGTGCAAGCATATCCATAACTCTCATTGAATATTCACCAGGTGCAGATTCAAGATTAATTTTTTTCGTTGGATATACGGGAACAAGGTTATCAAATAAAGTTCGCTCACGAATATTCTCAGGTGCTTGATTATTTACTGCTTCAACCCTGAGAAGCGCAAAAAATCTTTCACCTTCTTTCGGTGGTCTGACCTGACCGCTGACAAAATCTCCCGTTCGTAAACTGAATTTTTTTATCTGTGAAGGAGATACATAAATATCATCAGGTGATGGAAGATAATTGTAGTCCGATGAACGAAGGAATCCATATCCATCAGGAAGAACTTCGAGGACACCCTTTGAGAATGTTAGTCCATCCTTGGAAGTTTGAGCCTCCAAAATTTTGAAGATAAGTTCCTGCTTGCGAAGATCACTGTAGCCGGGAATATTCAGTTCCTTAGCTATCTCATTTAATTCTACGATCTTCTTTGATTTGAGTGCGGATATATCCATTGGCATAATATTAACCCTGAGTTATTGTTGTCAGATGAAGGTTTATTTATTTAACATAAAATTTTAACTGGTTCTAACCAGTTTGTGTATTCGGGGAATAATTTATTAATGATAACAAATTGTTTATTTCTTGATAGGTTTTTGCGGCTCACCGAAACATAAAACTTAAATTCTTAAATGTCAAGCTACCTCAACCAATAATTGCTGCTTAATTTCCCCAAGCAGATACATACTGCCAAGGACTACCAGGCACTCATCCGCATTCCTTTTCGTAAAACTTCTGACAAAACTTGCAGGCTCGATTACCTGTTTTACTGGGATGTCAAATCGTTTACAGAACTCACTAATCTCATCCGCTTTAGCTGCTCGCTCGTACTGAATTTCCGTTATCATTATTTCATCAAAAGATTTAGAAAGCATTAAAAGCATATCTCCTATAGCTTTATCTCTCATTGCTCCAAAAAGTAAAGTTTTTTTTTTGTATGATCCAGCTTCCCGAACGAATTCGCTAAGAAAATTTTCAATACCTTCAGGATTGTGTGCTGAATCAAAAATTATTGTCGGGTCCTTCTGAAAAAATTCATACCTGCCCTGCAATCCTGTGTTCATTGAAACATTCGCAATGCCTGATAAGTATTTTTTTTCATCATTTAATAAAAATGTCTTTGATACAGTAAGTGATGCAAGTGCAGCATTGTATTTTTGATATATGCCTCTGAGCGGAGGATTTATATCAATAGAATTATCATTATTAAATATTAATTTTATTTTCTCACCATCATTATCTATAAAGTCTTCAAGACGAAAATTTTTACTTTTTGATTCATTGCATTTCTGCTCAACAATTCCTTCTGCTTCTTTCTTTAGTATACCTGTAAAAACATTTGAACTGTTCTTAATTATCGCTGCTTTCTCAGATGCAATCTGTTCTATTGTATCTCCAAGTACATTTGTATGCTCAAGACTAATGGATGTAATAACCACCGCTAAAGGATCCAAAACATTAGTCGAATCAAGTCTGCCGCCAAGTCCGGTTTCAATTACACAATAATCCACATTCATTTCTTTGAAATATTGGAAAGCCATAGCAGTTGTCACTTCAAAAAAAGTTAATTCGTGTTCATCAATATATTTTTCATTATATGAAATGAAAGTAGCAACAAACTCATCTTCAATTTGCTTTCCGTTTATCACGACTCTTTCATTAAACTTCACAAAATGTGGTGAAGTATATAAGCCAACTTTAAATCCAAACTCCTGAAGAATGCTGGCAATGAATGAAGATGTGCTTCCCTTTCCATTTGAACCTGCAATGTGAATAGTCTTTAATGCTTGCTGAGGATTTCCTAAATGCTCAAGAAAAGCAGTAGTATTTTCCAATCCAAGCTTTATTCCAAATGTGTGAAGAGAGAAAAGCTTCTTCAGCGAAGTTTCAAGATCCATTCAATTATAACTGATATGATGCGATGAGTGATGAAATTTTTTCAATTCCGTTTTTAATACAATGTTCTTCCAGTTGATTAACTATTTTTCCCGGTGCAGAAGGATCAATGAAATTCAATGTTCCTATTTGAACTGCTGAAGAACCGGCAATCATAAATTCAATAACATCTTTCCAATCCATAATTCCACCGATGCCGATAATGGGTATATCTACCTGTCTCGATATTTCAAGAACTTTGGCTATAGCAACAGGCTTAATAGCAGGACCTGACAATCCGCCAGTCACATTATGAATTTTTGGTTTGCGAGTGAAAATATTGAAAGCTGCGCCAACCAATGTATTTATTGCTGAAACTGCATCGGCACCATTTTCTTTTACAGCTTTTGCAAATTCAGCTATGTACGAAACATTTGGAGATAGTTTTATAATTATTGCCTTATCGGTTACAGCCCTGACTTTTTCAGTTATCCTTGCAACTGAATTTAAATCATTACCGAATGATAAACCTCCCTCTTTAACATTTGGGCAGGAAACATTAATCTCAAAGGCTTTGATAGTGTCTTCTGTAGTAAGTATTCTCGTACACTCTACGTACTCATCAATAGTACTTGCTGCAATATTACAAATCAGTGGAACATCAAATTGTCTGAGGAATGGAATTTTCTCTTTCAAGAAAACTTCTACTCCAACATTAGCCAGGCCAATTGCATTTAACATTCCAGCAGGTGTTTCAACAATACGTTGAGGAGGATTTCCTTTTCTTGGCTTAAGACTTAATGATTTTGTTACTATTCCACCAAGCTTATTCAAATCAGTGAACTCAGCCATTTCATTGCCGTATCCCACTGTTCCGGAAGCAAGCATTATCGGGTTGCGTAAAGTTAGTGAACCAATTTTTACAGACAGATCTACATTGCTCATATCACAACATCTTTAATATTGAACACTGGACCATCTTTGCACACTAACAGATATCTATCACTTTCGGTTGTGGATTCTATCGGGCATCCCTGGCAAATTCCAAAACCGCAGGCCATTGCACATTCAGTTGATGCTTCGCATTCAAAATCATTCTTAAGACAAAATTCTTTTAATGCCCGAAGCATTACTGTAGGTCCACAGGCAAACATTTTAATTTTCTTTGCTTTTAATAATTCAAGATTTTGATTAAGTAATTGAACTACATTGCCTCTGAAACCAAGTGAACCATCATCGGAAGCCTCTTTCACATTCTTTAAGTTATAAGTGATGACATCATCTTTTGTTCTTCCACCTATAAATGAAAGTATATTTTTCATTCCTTTCAGCTTGCGAGTTAGATAAGGAAACGGAGCCGCACCCAATCCGCCAGCAACAATCACAGCAGTTTCGTAATCGCCATCAAGGTTAAATCCATTTCCTAATGGACCAAGAATGTCAAGATCAGAACCAATCGGCTTATGAGCGAGTATATTCGTTCCCTCACCTAAAATATTAAACATAAGATAAAGATGATTCCCTTCCACATCACAAACACTAAATGGTCTTCTGAGCAATGGATAAACTCTTTCAGTTACTCTGATATTCAGAAATTGACCAGGTTTAATGATTGATGTAAGTTGTGGAGAAAATACTTTAAGAAGATAAATGTGACGATTTATTTCTATAATTTCTTCAACAGGCGAATTTATAATGAGCAATTTAAGGTAAATCCCGCTAATGGTTTATGATAATTTCTTTTCAGAGGTGACCCTGGCTGGTTATGCATCGAAATCTGTTTGTAATATCTATTTTGGCTGGCGAAAATTATGGTATAAACACTTTATTTCAAAATATGATTTAACTTTGAATAAACTCAATCATCTTTTTCATTTTCAAGTTCACTTATTTTATCCAACCTTTTCTTATGCCTTCCACCTTCAAAATGAGTTGACAACCACTCATCAACAATCAGCTTAATTGTCTCTTCACCCAATGCTTTTGCTCCAACTACTAAAACATTTGCATTATTGTGAGCACGGGAGCTTCTGGCACTAAAAATATCGTAACATGTCGCTGCTCGGATTCCTTTTACTTTGTTTGCAGCAATCGCAGAAGGAATTCCTGTTGCATCTATCAAAATCCCAAAATCAATATCTCCTCCAGAAACGCATTTTGCTACAATCTTAGCATAGTCAGGATAGTCACAAGAATTTTCATCAAATGTTCCGGCATCAGTTACATAAAATTCTTTTTCAACTAAATATTTAATCAGTGTATTTTTTAGTCTGAATCCTGTATGATCACCGCCAATAATTATTTTTCTGCCGGCAGCTTCAATGTTGTTATTTAAGTTGGCACTGGATTCCGATTGAGAATTTTCTTTTTCCACAATCGTAAATTTTGATGAGCGAATTCGGTCCAAAGCTAGCGGTGTGATAATTGTATCTTTTGTTTTTAATAAAACCTTTATCCCCTGTTTCTCAAGTTTTAAAATATCTCGCTCAGTAATTACCTTTTTCATTAATAATTAAAGGTGATCGTTCAACTTATTTAACTTGAGGTAATCAATTATGTTTTTCACATCCTGAGCTTTATCTCTTTTACAAATTAGCAAAGCATTGTCGTGGTTAATAACAATTAAATTGTCCAATCCTATTACTGCTGTGAATTTATCTGGTGAGTAAATGTAAGAATCCATTGCCATATCAGTATAAATAGTTCCCACTTTAACATTTCCATCCTGGTCTTTATCACTTAGTTCATAAACCGCTTCCCAGCTTCCAACATCACTCCAACTAAATTGACCTTTTACAAGAAATACTTTGTCGGATTTTTCCATAATGCCGTAATCAATTGAAATGCTTTTCAAGTGACCATATATGTCAGAAAGAATATCCGGAAAATCAGGATGGTTTAATTGATCTTTCATTTTAATTAGACCTTCGTACAAATCCGGCATATGAAAGTTAATTTCATTTAAGATTGTATCTAACTTCCAGATGAACATACCGCTATTCCAGAAGAAGTCACCGCTTTTTATAAAGTTAACTGCTGTAGCATAATTTGGTTTCTCAGCAAAAGTCAAAACTTTATAAACATTGTCCTTACCAGAATCTTCATCTATTTGAATATACCCATAACCAGTCTCTGGTTTGGATGGTTGAATGCCAATAGTAACCAGTGCTGGATTATCGTATGCAAATTTAGCCGCAGTATTAAGTGTATTGATAAAACTTTCATTATCTCTAATAATATGATCGGCCGGCATTACAAATGTGATTGCATCAGGTGATCGTTGCTGAATAATAACCGAGGCAAGACCAATACACGCAGCAGTATTTCTTCCAAAAGGTTCGACGATAATATTTTCAACAGGAATCTCAGGTAGTTGCTCCATTATGCCTGGTTTCTGAGTCTCATTGGTTACTATTAAAATATTTTCTTTTGGTATCAATCCATTTAATCTTTTAAAAGTCTCCTGAATCATTGTGTGCTCACCAAATATCCTGAGAAGCTGCTTTGGACTTTTCTTCTTGCTCCTTGGCCAGAACCTTGCACCAATTCCACCAGCCATAATAACTGCGTATAAATTCATCATGCTATACCTGACTTTTTTGTTTGAAGTATTTGTTACCGAATTCCTCAGCTCTGTTCAGATAGCCAGTAATATCAACTTCTTTTCTTTTAACGACTGCAACTATCACAATTAAACAAGCTCGAAGTGATTCGATTACTGTCTTATCAACTAATAATTTATCATTTTTTATTGCATACAATGCAGATGCTATAATATCGTGCATTTTAGAAATAACCTGAAATCCATTTAAAGATGAAAGTGAGGCATGCTCTTTCATTATTTCAGAATATTCTTTTAGCTCATTCTCTGTCACTTCACCGGATGGTATTTTCTTTAAAAGATCATCCAAAGATTTTATTGGACGGAGAATTTTTTTCTCAAAATCTATTGATGAGTAAGGAGATACCCTTTTTTCTACAATTAAATTTTCCTGACTTTTCGAAACATTCACATTCATAATTTCGCCAGCAAGATTACTACGATCAACTAATTCAACATCTATCGCAGTTGTGTGACCATTATTAATTTTATTGAACGCATCCTTATAGATTTTTGGACTGACGTTTTCCAGGAACTGATTTAAATCTCTTATTAAATACCTGCTATGCTCCCTGAACTGCTCTGATATTTTTACAAAGTCAACTTTACCCTGCGTTAAGAAAGAATAAATTTCACTTAACCTTATAGCTAACTTTGAGAGCTCTGTTGTTTTCTTCATCAGGAGAAGCTCAGCACCAAGATCATTCGAATTAATTACCGTCTCTCGTAATAAACCGACAACTTCAATTTGCTGTGCATTGAGCCGAAGGTTATTAGCTGCAGTGGTAATACTCTGAATGAGGTAAACTTTTACTAAATCCATTATATCTTTTTTACGCTTTGAAGCACTCTTAATTAAATTGAATTGATCAGGTTTAAAAATACTTAAATATTCTAAAAGTATTCACTTGTAGAAATATATATTTATCGATTGTCAGAACCAATTTGTTTAATGTGAATATAAAATTCTAAAACTTTTCTTGACATTACTTGACAGTAGTGTTAATTTTCCCACTAAATTTTTGGAATTAATGCTAACAGAATTCGGCAAGATCTTCGTCTTTATTTTAACATCAGCACTCTTTGTTGTTGTTGCTATTTATGTTGCACGTCTTCTACGTCCCAAGCGCCCCACATTTGAAAAACTCACTACTTACGAATGCGGTGAAAATCCTGAAGGCTCACCCTGGGTTAAATTTAATATTAGATTTTATGTAGTTGCACTTATCTTTTTAATATTCGATGTTGAAGTTGTTTTGCTAATTCCATGGGCATTAGTCTATAAAGAGATGGGGATCGTTGGTTATCTGATAGGAGCGATATTCCTGATATTACTTGGTGTTGGAATGGCTTACGAATGGAAGAAGGGCGACCTCGAATGGGCAAGACCAAAAATTAAAGAACCTACCTTAGAAGAAATTAAATCAACTGAAACTCAAAAAGAAGCACTAAAGACTGCAAGCTAAATATGGGATTACTAGATCAGGAATTTACGGAAGGTAATATAGTCATAGCTAAGACAGAAGACTTATTTAACTGGGCAAGACTGTCTTCGCTCTGGCAAGTTGGTTTTGGATTAGCCTGCTGTGCAATCGAAATGATGGCCACTTCTGCTTCTCATTATGACTTTGATAGATTTGGCGTTATCCCCCGCCCTTCACCAAGACAATCAGATGTAATTATTATTTCAGGAACGGTAACATTAAAAATGGCAATCCGTGTTAAAAGATTGTACGAACAAATGCCGGATCCAAAATATGTTATTTCGATGGGAAGCTGTGCAAACTGCGGCGGACCATATTGGGAACATGGTTACCATGTACTAAAAGGAGTTGATAGAGTTATCCCGGTTGATGTTTATGTTCCCGGCTGTCCTCCAAGACCAGAAGCATTATTAGAGGGCCTATTAAAGCTTCAGGAAAAAATCAGGAATGAATCCATAGTGAAGCCGATTAGGTCCGGCTTTGTCGGAAAGAGTGCATGAAAACTGCTGAAGAAATATTTAATACTTTAAAAGAAAAATTTGGTTCGTCCATTGTCGAATTTAAAGCTGATAAGCCAGTTGAACCATTCATAATTGTGAACCCACTGGAAGTTGATAAAATAAGTTTGTTCCTGAAAGACGAAAAAGATTTGTTGTTCGATTCACTTATGAATCTTTCTGGAGTTGATGATGCTAACGGAATAAAGGAAAAAGATGACAAAGGATTGGAAACAATTAAAGGCGGAACACTCAGTGTTTACTATCATATTGAATCAACAAAATTAAGACATAAACTTACATTAAAAGCTTCAACTGATCGAGAAAAACCTGAAGTTGTTACCGTCACTGAAGTTTGGAAAGGTGCTGACTGGCACGAGAGAGAAGCTTATGATATGTACGGAATTATTTTTCTGAATCATCCTGATTTAAGGCGGATATTAATGCCTTATGATTGGGAGTTTGGTTTTCCTTTAAGAAAAGATTACAAGAATCCTGAATTTTATCAGGGGATGAAAGTTCCTTATTAACAAAGAAAGTTAATGGCACTAAAAACTGAAGAAATGGTATTGAATATGGGACCTCAGCACCCTTCAACGCATGGTGTGTTGAGATTGGAGCTTCAGATTGATGGCGAAATTATTATAGATGTAATTCCTCACATAGGTTACCTTCACAGATGTTTTGAGAAACACTGCGAAGCAATGACTTACCCTCAGGTAATTCCCTACACAGACAGAATGGATTACTTAGCCTCGATGTATAATGAATTTGGATACGCACTTGCAATGGAAAGATTAATGAAAATTGAAGTCCCTGAACGTGTTGAATATATCAGAGTTATTATGGGTGAATTGCAGAGAATCGCGTCTCACCTCGTTGCACTTGGAACTTATGGTGCAGACATTGGTGCATTCACTCCATTTCTATTTTGTTTCAGAGACAGAGAAAGAATCCTTCACCTTTTTGAAATAACCTGCGGTGCAAGACTTCTGTATAATTATATCTGGATTGGTGGACTTTCTCACGATCTGCATCCCGATTTTATTCGGCTGACAAAAGAATTTATCAAAGATTTCAGACCAAATGTTAAAGAACTTAATGAGCTTCTTTCATACAACAGAATTTTTATTGAAAGAACTGCTAACGTTGGCGTTCTACCGATTGAAACCGCCATTAATTATGGAGTGAGTGGTCCAAATCTTCGTGCAAGTGGAATGAAGTGGGATTTGAGAAAAGATGATCCGTACTCCGTCTACCATAAGTTCGATTATGATATACCGATTGGAAAGGGTGAAAAAGGAAAAACAGGTGACTGCTGGGATAGGTATTACGTTCGTGTTTTAGAAATGGACGAGAGTCTGAAAATTATTGAGCAAGCAATAGAACAAATTCCTGACGGCGATGTAACTTCCGCAATTCCTAAAAGAGTAAAGCCGCCTGAAGGACAAATCTATACGAGAGTAGAAAATCCACGAGGTGAACTCGGATACTTTATTATTAGCGATGGTTCAATAAATCCGGCGAGGGTTAAAGTCCGAGCACCATCATTCGTTACTATGCAGGTATTTCCGGAACTCTGCAAAGGCTTTATGGTTGCAGATGTTGTTGCAATTCTCGGAAGCGTTGATATAGTATTGGGAGAGATTGACAGATGATGTACGATTGGTTATATAATCTCACCGGAAGTGAAATCCTCGCAATGTTTATTGTCAGCTTGCTGCCTTTATTTGTGTTCATACTTCCCTTTGCATTATTTGCAGTCTTAATGGAGCGAAAAGTTTCTGCACATATGCAGGATCGTCTCGGTCCAATGCGAACTGGATATCATGGAATTCTTCAAACAATAGCCGATATAATTAAGCTTCTTCAAAAAGAAGACTTAGTTCCCACTGCAACAGATAAAATTTTATTTAATCTTGCACCTCTTCTGGCGTTTATAGGCAGCTATGCTGCATTTGCTGCAATTCCATTCTCAGGATTTTTTATAGGGACAAAAATAGATCTTGGTATTATTTTCATCGTTGGCGTAACAGGATTGGTTGTTGCTGGAATACTAATGGCAGGTTGGGCTTCGAACAATAAGTATTCACTGCTCGGTGCAATGAGAGCTGCTGCTCAGATAATAAGTTACGAAATTCCAACTTTACTGATCATACTAACCATCATTATGCTTACTGGTACTTTAAGCCTTTATGATTTAAGTGAAATGCAGACAGCTTACTTCTGGAATTGGTTAATTCTTGGCGGACCAGCAGTTGGTCTCCAGAAAATATTATTAATTCCATTTATGATTATGGGATGTTTGATAATTTACACGAGCACTCTCGCCGAAGTAAACAGAACACCATTCGATATTCCCGAAGCAGAATCAGAATTAGTATCAGGCTATCACACAGAATATTCGGGAATGAAGTTCGCAATGTTCTTCCTGGCTGAGTATGCAAATATGTTTGCTGTATCTGCAATTGTTGCAATTATGTTTTTTGGAGGATACCAATCGCCATTCGGATATCTTGGAAATACTCTCGGCTGGACCTGGTTAGTTCCAATTGAACAATTTTTCTGGTTCACTTCAAAAGGATTGTTCTTCGTATTCGTACAAATGTGGCTGCGATGGACGTTACCGCGTTTTAGAGTAGATCAACTTATGGCATTTTGTTGGAAATATTTAATTCCTTTTTCATTTGTAATTCTTTTATTAGTTGGTTTAATAGCATTGATGTGATATGAGAGATTATATTTACAATTTCTGGCAAGGTTTATACACCATTCTAATTGGAATGAAAGTAACATTCAAGCATTTATTCGTGCCTGCTGTTACAATTCAATATCCATCAGTAAAACCACAGATGCCTGAAAGAGAAAGAAACAGACTTTATGTTAATATGGATGATTGCATTGGATGTGATCAATGTGCCAGAGCTTGTCCTGTTAACTGTATTGAGATTGAAACCGTAAAATCAATTCCTGGGGAAGATCTCGGAACAACATCTAACGGTAAAAAGAAAGCTCTTTGGGTAACTACATTTAACATTGATTTTGCTAAATGCTGTTATTGCCAATTATGTGTATTCCCCTGCCCGACTGAATGTATTTATATGACTGATGTTTATGAATTTTCTGAATTCAAGAGAGAGGATCTGGTTTTTGATTTCGTAACTCTTCTTCCCGCAGAAAGAATTCAGAAGAAGAAAAACTTTGAAGAGATGCAGGCAAAGAAAGAAGCTGAAAAAATTGCTGCAGCAAAAAAAGCTGCTGCACAAGCGAATAAACCTCCTGAGCCGAAACAGGATAAACCTGATAATAAAGAAGAAAATATTTAATGAACATTTACGACATCATATTTTATCTATTCGCAGCAGTTACATTGCTTTCAGCTTTCTTTGTAGTTACTACAAGAAATATAGTGCGTGCCGCATTCTTCCTGTTATTCACGTTTTTTGGTGTTGCCGGAATTTATGTTTTACTCGGAGCTGATTTTGTTGCAATCGTTCAGCTAATTGTTTACGTTGGCGGAATTCTGATATTACTGATATTCGGAGTAATGATCACAAATAAAATTACTCAGGTAGATATAAAAACCGGTACGATACACACATTGCCGGCAGCAATAGGAGTCGGTTTATTTACCGGAGTCATCGGGGCAGTTATTTTAAATACTGAATGGTTTGAAATCAAAACAGATATACCTGTATCAACCTTATCAACACTTGGTAGAATGCTCATAAATGAATACGTTCTGGTTTTTGAACTGCTTGGTATTTTATTATTAGTCGCCTTAATCGGGGCTGCATCTATGGCGAGGAAATAAATGGAAGTAACATTAACACATTTTTTAATTCTAAGCACTCTTTTATTCAGTCTAGGAATTTATGGTATCGTTACAAGAAAGAATGCAATTATGGTTTTGATGGGTCTTGAGCTTATTCTCAATGCTTCCAACATCAATTTTATCGCTTTCTCAAGATTTGGAAATTTTGGATTACAGGGACAGCTATTTGCTTTGTTTGTAATTGTGCTTGCCGCTGCTGAAGCTGCAATTGCATTGGCTATTGTGTTAAATGTCTATAAAACTTTTGTAAATGTAAATGTCGATGAAATCGACGAACTCAGGGATTAGTTAATGAGTGAGAATTTCTTAATACAATTATCAGTTATCGTACTCTTCCTACCGCTTCTCGGTTTTATAGTTACTTTAATGCTAGGCAAGAAAATCCCGAAAATCTTTTTCTTCGAAGTTTTCGTTCTGTTCACAGGACTAGTTCTATCTGCAATTCTTCTTTTTGGCAAACTGACTTATTTTTCTGATTCAAGAATCGTTTCGGAGTTCAAGTGGATCGATATGGGAAATGTTCCTGTATTCGGTTCAATTAACATTTATCTTGGAATGCTAATCGATGATATAAGTGCATTGATGATTGTTGTTGTTTACATCATAAGTTTCCTTGTGCACTTCTTCTCTATAGATTATATGAAAGGTGACATAAGGTATAACAGATACTTTGCTTATTTAGGATTATTCACCTTTTCAATGTCAGGAATCGTGCTCACCCACAATATTCTGATGATGTACATCTTTTGGGAGCTTGTTGGTATTTCCTCTTATCTCTTAATCGGTTTCTGGTATGAAAAGAAATCCGCATCCGATGCTGGCAAGAAAGCATTCATCGTAAACCGAATTGGTGACCTTGGTATGCTCGCTGGATTGCTGTTACTTTTCATTACTTACAATACATTTTCCTTCGAACAAATTTTTGGTGAGATTGCAAAAGGAAATCTTCCTTTTAATAGTGAATTCTGGCTGACTGTCACAGGTGTTTTGATATTCTGTGGTGCAATTGGTAAGTCAGCTCAGTTTCCTCTGCACGTTTGGCTGCCTGATGCAATGGAAGGTCCGACTCCCGTCAGTGCATTGATCCATGCTGCTACGATGGTTGCCGCAGGTGTTTATCTAGTTGTTAGAGTTTTCGGAATTCTTACTGCAGATGCGATGCTTGTTATTGCAATAATTGGAATGCTATCTGCTTTCATACCTGCAACAATAGCATTAACGCAAAATGATATCAAACGTGTTCTTGCTTACTCTACTGTTTCTCAGCTTGGTTATATGATAATGGCACTTGGAGTTGGTGCTTACAAGTTTGCATTCTTCCATTTAGTGACTCACGCATTCTTCAAAGCCTGTCTGTTTCTTGGTTCCGGTTCCGTTATTCATGCAATGCATCACGAACAGGATATCAGGAATATGGGCGGACTAAGAAAGAAAATGCCGATTACTTATGCAACATTTTTATTTTCATCGATTGCAATTTCAGGTATACCACTCACTTCAGGTTTTTTAAGTAAAGATGGAATTCTTTCAGGAGCGTATGCATTTGGAAGTCTGACTGGACACTGGTTGTTCCCGTTTATTGGATTCTTAGTTGCGATGATGACAGCTTTCTATATGTTCAGACTAGTGATACTAACTTTCCACGGCGAACCAAGAAATAAAGATAAATATGATCACGCTCACGAATCAAAATTTTCAATGGCAATGCCATTAGTTGTTCTCTCTGTTCTTTCTTTGTTCTTCTGGTATACACCAAATCCATTGAGTCCCGACGCTGGCTGGTTTTATTCCAAATGGATTAAGGATCCTGTTATTTACACTCCAGAAAGTGCACGCTGGGATTTTATGAAAACTGATGAAGCTGCACTAACACATTCATCAGCAGAACATCCTGTAATGTATTCAGAAACATATACTGAAGCATTGCATCATTCTCACGGGCCGGCAGTTATTCTTTCATTGCTGGTAGCCATAAGCGGGATACTTCTTGCATTCACAATGTATCAATGGAAAAAGATTAGTGCAGATAAGATTGCTGAAAAATTTAAACCACTTTACAATTTCTCATACAACAAGTGGTACTTCGATGAACTCTATGATAAGACATTCGTAGCCGGGACACTTGCATTAAGTAGTTTAGTTGCCTGGTTTGATCGTGTAATAATTGATGGAATAGTTGACGGTAGTGCTACTGTAACAAAAGCAGTATCAACATTCACGGGTAAGTTTGATAATGTCGTGGTTGATGGTCTGGTCAACTTTATGGCATATCTCAGTGCATTCATCGGGTTGATATTCAGAAGATTCCAAACTGGTAAAGTGCAGACATACATTATAATGGGAATATTCTCAATCGTTATTTTATTGTTTCTTTTTAAATCATTTTAGAAAATAATTCGTAGTTCAGTTCTCCTCCAAAGGAGTCCCTTCGGGAGAATCCTGAGTTACAATATAAAAATTTGAAAACATTGGGTAGATAAATGAATTTTCCAATACTAACATTTCTAACATTCATTCCGGTTGTCGGGATGGTGATAATTCTCTTCCTCAAAAAGGAGAACGTCAGTGCAATTAAGTATACTGCACTTCTTGCAACAGGAATACAGGTTGTACTCGCTGCCGTTCTGATGAGCAATTATAATTATTCGCTCGGTGGAATAAATGAGGCAAGCTCATTCCAGTTCGCTGAAAAATTCAGATGGATTGAGATTTCAGATTTCCCTTGGATTGGAACAATTAAGATTGATTACTTCCTTGGAGTTGATGGATTAAGCACTCCTCTCGTACTTCTAACTGCAATTGTAACTTTCATTGCAACACTTTCTTCGTGGACGATTGATCGTCAGCTAAAAGGTTATTTCGCTTTATTTCTTTTACTTGATACTGGAATGATGGGCGTGTTTGTTTCTCTGGATTTCTTCCTGTTTTTCGTTTTCTGGGAAATTATGCTTCTCCCAATGTACTTCCTCATTGGAATCTGGGGAGGTCCAAGAAGAGAATATGCAGCAATCAAGTTCTTCCTCTACACATTATTTGGAAGTATTTTTATTCTTCTTGTGATGATCGGATTATACTTCAGTACAACCGAAACACTTGCTGATGGGAGTAAAGTATTTACGTTCAACATTCTTGAGATGATGAACACAGCTAATTACACAGTTGACGGAATTTTATCTCCACTCAATCCGGATAATTGGCGATTCATTGCCTTCGTTGGATTGTTTGCCGGATTCGCAATTAAAATCCCGATGTTCCCGTTCCACACGTGGTTACCTGATGCTCACGTTGAAGCACCAACACCAATCAGCGTAATTCTGGCTGGAGTTCTTCTGAAAATGGGAACTTACGGAATACTCAGATTTAATTACCCAATCTTCCCTGAATTAACCTATCAGCTTGCGTGGTATATCGGATTATTTGGAATGATCAATATTATTTACGGTGCCCTGGCTGCAATGGCTCAAAGAGATTTCAAAAAGCTGATTGCCTACTCATCAGTTTCACATATGGGTTATTGTCTGCTTGGAATGGCTTCATTAAATACGATGGGAATATCTGGAGCGATTCTTCAAATGTTCAACCATGGAACGATTACAGCAATGCTCTTCTTAATTGTTGGTGTTCTTTACGACAGAACTCATACTAGAAACCTGGATGACTTTGGTGGAATTGGTACTCAAATGCCAATCTACACAGGGTTCGTTTCTGTTGCGTTCTTTGCTGCAATTGGTCTGCCCGGATTAAGCGGATTTATTTCTGAAATTTTTGTTTTCCTTGGTGCATTCAGCTATGACATAATAAGAGTGATAACAATTATTTCAACTCTTGGAATTCTTTTGGGTGCTGGCTATATGCTCTGGACAATGCAGAGAGTTTATCTCGGTACATTAAAAGAAAAATGGATGCAGCTCAAAGACCTTGATAGAAGAGAATATGCAATGCTCATTCCGTTAACTTTGATCATTATTTTCCTTGGTGTTTATCCTTCAGCAATGCTCGATGTAATGAATGCTTCAGTTAATTCGATGGTTAAATTTATGCAGGACTCGCAGGTATTTTTCAGTTCAATAACAGGATTACAATAAAAGTGAATTTTTAGGAACGTATGGCAATGCCAGAAAATTTAACAACAAGCCTTCAGTTAATTAAACCAGAGATTGCTCTATCAATCCTTCTGGTTGTCATCGTTCTTTTCGATCTATTATTCGATAAAAGAAAAAACCTCCTCCCCTTCATTTCGATAGTTGGATTGCTTATTACTGCATACTTTGTTGCTGAGCAATTTAATATGAACAACTTTGCTTTCAGATACGATGAAACGAGTGTAGGTTTACTTGCAGTTGATTCATTCTCAGCATTTTTCAAAATGATTGTCATACTTTCGACGATATTCGTTATTCTGTTTTCAGTTGCATCCACTGAAATTGTAAACTCCAGCGATCGTCACGGTGAATACTATACTCTAATAATGGCAATGGTTCTCGGAATGTTTCTGATTTCAGGTGCTTCAGATTTAATTCTCATTTATGTTTCAATTGAACTGCTCTCTTTGTCATCGTACATCTTAGCAGGATTTCTCAAGTCTGTTGAACGTAGTTCCGAAGCATCATTGAAGTACGTTATCTACGGAAGTGCTGCTTCTGGTATAATGCTTTTCGGCATTTCTATTCTTTACGGATTGTTAGGAACGACTAATCTTTATGAGATGAATGCTCTTCTTCAGAATGCTAATGTTGGCGGATTCACTTTCATATTTGCAGGTATTATGGTTCTTGGTGGGATTGGATTCAAAGTATCAATTGCACCTTTTCATTTCTGGACTCCGGACGTTTACGAAGGAGCTCCAATTGCAATTACAGCTTATCTTTCTGTCGCAAGCAAAGCTGCTGGTTTTGCATTACTTATCAGGTTTATCAAAGTAACTTTCTTTCAAAGTCTAGCATCTGATGGAAGCTGGATTATGCTAGGCATAATTGACTGGCAGAGAATTCTAATTGCTCTAGCAATTCTTACAATGACACTCGGCAATTTTGCTGCACTCTGGCAGGATAATATTAAACGAATGCTCGCTTACTCCAGCATTGCACACGCAGGTTATTTGCTTCTTGCAGTTGCAATTTTCTCGAATGATGGAGTGATTGCTGTTCTTGTTTACTTTGCAATTTATCTTTTTATGAATCTCGGAGCTTTCTTTGTTGTTATGCTGATTGCAAACAAGATCGGCAGTGAAGAAATGGATGACTACAAAGGAATGGGTTCAGCTACGGGATTTCTAGGAGTTGCATTGTCAATTTTCTTGCTCTCATTAGCTGGCTTACCGCCAACAGCTGGATTCATTGGAAAGCTATACATCTTCATCGCATTGATAAATGCTGATATGATAGTTGTTGCATTTATAACTTTACTGAATACGGTTGTCGCGTATTACTACTACGTTCGTGTTTTGAAAAATCTCTACCTTGTAAGGACTGAAACTTCCCGCGAAAAAATTCAGGTTAGTTTTGGTAATGTGATAATTATTCTTCTCTTACTTATTCCTGTCTTTGTATTTGGTGTCTACTTTACGCCAATCGTAAACCTTGCTAAAAACTCCGCTACGATTTTAGGGTTTTAATAGGAATTTATGCTGAACTCCGTTTCAGCATCTTTAACTCGCCAAAAAACGATAAATTAGATTCCGGATCAAGTCCGGAATGACAAATCCCCGCTCGCCTTTCTCAAATTAATTTTATAAGTTTCTTATGAAATTAATTTTTAATGGAGCGTAAAATGCGAACCCTAAAAATATCTCTCCTGGTTTTTATACTTTCAATTACTTCATCCGCACAATGGGAATGGCGTAATCCATTACCACAAGCGAACAGCTTGAAAAAGATTTTTTTTACCGATTCTTCAACAGGCTGGGTGGTTGGTGATAAAGGAACATTCGTAAAAACAACAGATGGTTCGGAATGGAGAGCAATTTATTTTGACAGCATCAGAGCAAATATTAAGTCAATATCATTTATCAATAAAAATTTTGGTTGGGCAGTTAGTGGACTTGATGGTAATACTCAAGAAGGCCGAGTATTCAAAACTTCTGATGCTGGTCAAAGCTGGTCGCAGATTTATTTTTTTAATAAAATTCTATATGATGTTAAATTTATTTCTGAAAACATTGGATGGGTTGTAGGGTTCGGTATAATCTCTAAGACTACAGATGGAGGAATATCCTGGAATGATCAAATGTTAGATCCGACAGCAAAATTCTATTCATGTTTTTTCCAAAATTCATTAAGAGGATGGGCAACAGGATATTCAGGAACAGAAGTTTATCATACTGGCGACGGAGGATTGACCTGGGTTAAACAAAATTTAGATTCAGCGGCAACGTATTTCTCAATTAGTTTTGCTGATAGTATGAATGGTTGGATTGCAGGCAATTCAGTTAGTAATTCTGCCTCACTTTTCAAAACAATTGATGGTGGAAGTAACTGGTTTGAATATCCACTGGTAAATCCTGGCCTCACTTCAATTACATTTATTAGCAGTTCATCAGGATGGATTTCGGATAGAGCAGGAAATATTTTAAAAACTACGGATGGTGGTAACAATTGGGTTACAGCTTCAGGTTTGGGTTCTTATATAAATAATATTTTCTTCATCGATACATTGACGGGGTGGTTAATACATTCAAGTGGTGCAATTAGAAAAACTATTGATGGAGGATTTACTTGGGTTGCACAATCTAGTGGGTTTAGATTTAGTGCTTCAGCATTCTTCATTGATAGTCTGAAAGGTACAATAATAGCACCAGGTCCAGAATTATGGTACACTCAGGATGGTGGATTTACTTGGACTGTGTCCTGGGTGCACGGATATGCGGATTATGTCCATAAAATTACTTTTATTGATAGCCTTTATGGCTGGGGTTGCGGTTATCGTCATAATCCTTATCCGACTCAACCGGGACCATTAATTCTAAAAACCACAAATGGTGGTCAAACTTGGATGAGTTACCAACCACCCTCGCTTGGTATAGGAGAACATCTAGGCCTATTAGAGTTCGTTAACAGGCAAATCGGTTTTACAGACTGTGCTGGGATTTGGCGAACAACAGATGGAGGATGGAATTGGAGTTTGGTGTGTAATACTAACAATATGATCTGGGACATATTTTTTCTTAATTCTACAACAGGATGGGCCACTCAACATGGTGGGATAATTTATAAAACCTCAGATGGAGGTAATAGTTGGGAGCAAATTCTACCAGGAATAACTATACGTAAAATTTTCTTTTTGAATGAAAATGAAGGTTGGGGAATCAATGATAATGGTTCAACTCTTATGCAAACAACTGATGGAGGATATACCTGGCAAGTTCAATTAAATGAAGCAATATCTATAACTGATTATTGGATTTCCGATGAAAACAATGTTTGGTTAGTCCCTACATCATTAAAAACTACAAATGGGGGACAAAGTTGGGAGAGCTATTGGCATCCTTCATCCTATGGGATTAGATCAGTCCAATTCATTGACAATAAGATAGGATGGTTCGCAGGTCAAGAAGGAACAATCTTAAAATATTATAATGATGAAACTTCGTCAATTGAAACCGAAATAAATTTTTATACTACTTTGAATTACAGTCTTTCAAATAACTACCCCAACCCGTTTAACCCGGTTACAAAAATAAAATATACAATTCCTTCTGTCACTCTTCGACAGGCTCAGAGTGACATACTCGTTACACTAAAAGTTTACGACATTCTCGGAAGGGAAATTGCAACACTCGTTAACGAAGAAAAACCAGCTGGAGAATATGAAATAGAATTTAACGCAGCAAATCTCCCGAGTGGAATTTATTTTTATCAACTGAGAGCTGGTCAATACTCGGAAACGAAAAAAATGATTTTATTAAAGTAAAAATTAAAAGTCTAATTTTATATGGGGTAAAATTATGCGAACCCTTAAAATATCTCTCCTGGTTTTTATTCTTTCGAATACTCTATCTGCACAAGAAGGATGGTTCTGGCAAAATCCATTACCGCAAGGTAATGATCTCCGTAAAGTCTGTTTTGCAGATTCAATTAAAGGATTTGCCGTAGGTGAGTTTGGGACAATGTTGATAACAGAAGATGCAGGGGATACATGGATTATTCAGCAGATTGGAATTAATAGCAATTTAAATGACGTTTCATTTTATAATATGGATATTGGAATGGCTGTTGGTGAATATGGTACGGTTATTAAAACTACGAATGGCGGGAAATTTTGGTTTAATCTTTCAAGTACTACAACACAGCATCTTAGAGGTATTGATTTTATTGACGAAAATATTGTTATGGTAGTAGGAAACGCAGGCACTATTCTCAGTACTACTAATGGCGGTATAACATGGTTTTCTCAAGCTAGTGGAACAACATACGATTTATATGACGTTTGCTTTACTGACATTAATGTAGGACATGTAGTCGGAGCTGGGGGCAGATATTTAAGAACAACAAATGAAG
The DNA here is from genome assembly GCA_014860115.1 of Ignavibacteriaceae bacterium. Classification (GTDB taxonomy): domain Bacteria; phylum Bacteroidota; class Ignavibacteria; order Ignavibacteriales; family Ignavibacteriaceae; genus IGN2. Next base: position 1,336 of record JACZKK010000182.1, on the reverse strand, counting down.
GTGTCACTTGGTCTCGAATTTTGGTGGGCACGACTTCTATATTAACAAGTATTCATTTTGTTGGTACAAATTTGGGAATAATTACAGGTGGAACAGGAACAATATTAAGAACAGTGAATGGTGGATTAACATGGACTTGGCAAGGGGTACCCGCAATTAATGCCCTTTACGAAGTTTTCTTAATAAATGTAGACCTTGGTATCATTGCTGGCTGGGATAATTATTCACAAGACGGCATTGTACTTAAAACCACTAATGGAGGAATTTCATGGTTCTTTGTGAGTACTGGTACAGAATCAACTGTTTTTCAAAGTGTTTTTCTTACAGATTCAAATAGTGTCTGCGTTGTGGGAAAAAATGGTTTAATTATCAGAAGCGAAGATGGAGGTAATGGCTGGATACAAGAAACTACTGGGATTCGTAAGGATCTGAACAATATATCTTTCTCAGATGAACAACACGGTACTGCGGTTGGCAATAATTGAACAATTCTAAGAACAAATGATGGTGGTTCTAACTGGTTAGCCCAAAATAGCGGTCTATCTTCTCATCTTCTGGGTGTGTCGTTTACAGATACCCTTAATGGAACAGCGGTAGGAGGTAATTATATTTCATCAGGTTATATTCTGCGAACTACTGATGGTGGTATTTCATGGTATAATCAATATTCTGGATCCGTACATCTAAATAGGGTTTTCTTCATTGATTCAAGCATTGGTTTTGTTGTTGGTTCAAGCGGTCAATTATTAAAAACGACTAATGCAGGTCAGAATTGGCAAAATATAAATCTTGGTACAGGAGCTGCCCTTAGAGACATCTGCTTTATTAACTTTAACGATGGAATAATTGTTTGCAATGGCGGCCTAATATTTAAAACTACGGATACTGGTAATACCTGGTTACCTCTTAATAGTGGTACGTCTAATAGTTTGCATGCAGTTTCATATTATGATGAAAATTTTATTACTGCTGTTGGATTTAATGGAATAATCGTTCGATCTACAAATGGGGGATTGTCCTGGAATCTTCAGCAAAGCGGTACAAATTTGGACCTTCTGGGTATTTCATTTTCTAATGCAGAGAATGGTATTGCCGTGGGCGGTGATAATTACTCGTTCAAGGGAATTGTACTAAATACATCAAATGGCGGTATAAATTGGAATACTCAATTACTTACCTCGAATACGTTGACAGATGTTAATTATATCGGTGATGGTATAGCATATATCTGCGGAAATAATGGAGCAATTTTAAAAACAACTAATGGTGGAATCATTACTGAAGTCCAAGAAGTTTCAGATAAAAATACTTTAAAACCAGAAAATTATTTCTTAAC
>JACZKK010000181.1 GCA_014860115.1 Ignavibacteriaceae bacterium | reverse complement strand
ATACAGATGCAGACATCAAACTAAAGAAGAGTTGTTTAGATTGAGCAGTAAAGGCTTTAAAGACGAGAAAGATACTCCAGATGATAAGACCTATTTCAATCACAAGAAAAAAATAAGTGATGCCACCTTTAATTGTGAAAGGTGTCGGATTCAATGAAAATAAATAGTCTCCAAAAATTACAAGTTCAAGTGGAAATAAAATAAAAAGACCAAATAGAACTGGAATTTGAGAATAAATAATTAGAGCCAAATTATCTTTAAATCGTATTTTTAAATCATTCAAATTGCCAAGTAATCTATAAACAAAAGAAAATAAAAGAAAGTATATGACAAAAATCCCGAGCACAATCAAATAGCTGTACTGCAATCCTATAGTTGATTGAAATTCACCAATACTTACCATTGCAATAAAGCGAGCATTGATAAGGTATTTTATTGTGACAAAGAATAGAATAAATAATATAAAATTCTTGTGCTCAGAAAATATTATCGTGCGAAATGCTTTTGTTGGATTTTCAATAAGGGAACTTATAACCGTCCAGAGGTCAATATTGTAAATTCTATCACGCAAATAAAATTTACATCCGGAACAGACAGAATTATAAAATGGATTTTCAAAGTTACAATTTGGACAGGTAACCGAATTTTTCATTAGAGTATATATTGTTTATTAGAAGTAAAATCGGAAATTAGCGCGTGTGGATCCGGTGATCAAATCTTCCTCAACTGTGAAATCATATAAGTGTGCATCCACATAGGCATCAACTAAATTTAATATATAGAGTAAGGCAAGATAGATAGTGAAGTTATCCCTCTGATCTCTGTAAAAATCTCTATAACTTAAATAAGTATTATTTCCTGTCTCAATAAACAAATTTTTATAGTCTTTATAAAGATTATTGTTATAAACCCAACCAGAAATAAATAAAGCGCTTACACCCCAGATGACCGGTATTTTCCAGTATGATTCATTATAGAATTGACCAAGACCTGGAATAATGGCGCTGCGTGCTACAGCACCCCAGGGAGATTTTTGCATGACGAATCCAGTGTCGGAAGGTGGACTTTCTTCGGTAAGTTCCTGTCCGTATGATAATGTGCTTGCTAATAAAAGCACAAGCACAATTTTAATTGTAATTTTTGTTGATAATTTCAAAAAGCTCAATTAACCGCTCTAATTCTTCTCTTGAGTAATACTCTAAAACTATTTCCCCGCTGCCATCTTTTCTTTGCACACATTTAACTTTGGTTCCAAAAGTTACACGAAGTTTATCTTCAATATCACGCAAATTAGGAGTATAAAATAATGCTTTACCTTCTTCATCAACAGGAGTCTTTTTAATTTTCCGAGTGCCGCCTTCATTTAGTTCCCTGACAAGACGTTCAACTTTTCTTACTGAAAGATTTTTACTCAGAATATTTTCCAGCAATTGTAATTGCAAAGCTTCGTTGTCCAGATTAATCAGCGCTCTTGCGTGTCCTGAAGTTATTTTATCCTTTACAAGTGCTTCCTGAATTCTTTGCGGCAGTTTCAGAAGTCGGATTGTATTTGCTATAGTTGTTCTATCCTTGCCGACTCTTTCTGCAATCTGTTCCTGAGTAAGATAACATTCATCCATTAATCTTTTGTATGCAGTACCAACTTCAATTGCATTCAGTTTTTCTCTCTGAATATTTTCAATCAATGCCAGAGCAAGCATAAGTTCATCTGAGTCAACATCAATTATATATGCTGGAATTTCTTTGAAGCCGATGTCTTTGCAGGCTTGTAATCTTCGCTCACCTGATATCAATTGATATTTATGATCAGGTGTTCTTCTTACAGTTATGGGTTGGATGAGCCCATTTGTAAGTATTGACTTTTTCAATTCATCAAGCGAGACAGGATCAATATTGAAGCGCGGTTGATAAGGATTTCTCGAAATAAATTCCACAGATATTTTTGCTAATACGTCAACCTGTTTGCCGTCATCATCCTTAACTTTTGTAAGATCAGCAGCAGAATCATTATTCTTTATATATTCCTGAGGCTTAATAAGTGCATCTAATCCCCTTCCTAAACCTGTTTTCATTTTACTCATTTCTAAATGTATTTACTGAATTTGAATTTCTTTCAATTAGTTCAGCGGCTAATGCCATATAATTTTGAGCACCTGTTGACACTGCATCGTATAAAATTATAGGTTTACCAAAACTTGGAGCTTCAGATATCCTGACGTTACGATGGATAACAGTATTATATACTTTATCACCAAAATATTTTCTCACCTCTTCAGCAACCTGATGCGAAAGCCGAAGTCTTGTATCAAACATAGTAAGCAGAACACCCTCTATGGATAAACTAGTGTTATAATATTGCTTAACAATATTGACTGTATTTAAAAGTTGGCCCAATCCTTCCAAAGCAAAATACTCACACTGAACAGGAATAAGAACAGAATGAGCTGCAGTAAGTGCGTTCAGGGTTAAAAGACCAAGTGAAGGAGGACAATCAATTAAAATATAATCATATCTTTCATAAACTTCACTCAAAGCTTCCTTCAATATTGTCTCACGTTTGGGCAATTCCACCATTTCAATTTCTGCCCCAACCAGATTAATGTTTGAAGGGAGCAAATCAAGAAATGGCATATACGACTCGATAATTACATCTTTAATATTTTCGTTTCCTACAAGAACTTCATAAACAGAAGGATTATGTTTGAAAATACTTAATCCTGACGAAGAATTTGCCTGAGGATCAATATCAATCAATAATGTTTTCTTTTCTGCAGCAGCAAGAAGTGAAGAAAGATTTATAGCAGTAGTAGTTTTTCCTACTCCACCCTTTTGGTTTGCTATTGCAATTATTTTAGTCATCTATATATGAATTCAAGGTTAATTATAATTCTATCTCTTCGCCGAAATTTAATACTCTAACATTAAATCCTTTTGATTCCGTCAGCTTCTTAAATTCATTCGGATCTGCTTCAATAACGGGAAAAGTATTGTAATGCATTGGGATAGCTACCTTAGGTGCAACAAGCTCAACCGCTTTTGCTGCGTCTGTAATTCCCATAGTGAAATTATCACCAATTGGAAGTAACAAATAATCAATCGAAGTCATTTCGCCGATCAGTTTCATATCATAAAATAAACCTGTATCACCAGTATGATAAATATTTTTTCCTTCTGCAGAGATGATGACACCTGCAGGTTCGCCTCCATAATGATTATCAGGAGTCATTGAACCATGATGAGCGATTGTAAACTTCACTCTTCCGAATTCAAAATTATGTCCACCACCAATATGCATATTATGAGCTTTAAATCCTTTTGATTTACAATATTCAGCAAGTTCATTAACACAAATAAAAGTTGAATTATATCTCTTTGCTATCTCAAAACCGTCGCCAAGATGATCACCGTGAGCGTGTGTTAAAATAATATAATCAGCCACAACATCTTTTGCTTTAACAGGCGATGTTGGATTTCCTGAAAGAAACGGATCAATTAATATTTTATGACCAGCAGATGTTGTAATCTGAAACGCTGAATGTGAAAAATATCTTAATTTCATTTTGTTCCTCCTGAATTAGTTAGTTACACTATTTAGGAAAATTATGTCGCCTTCAAAAATAACTTATATAATTCTTTTATTCGACTTAAAAATTAGGATATTGTTTTAGAGAATAACACTCTAAGAAATCCAATAATAGCTTGAACTGGTTTCATTTTGCTTTTCTCATTACCATAAATGGTGGGGATATCAACAAACCCTATACTAAAACCTTTTTTTGCGGCTTTAACAAGAATTTCGCTCTCAGCTTCGAATCCCAAAAAATTTGTTTTAACTGATTTTAAAACGGATGCTTTATAGGCTCTATAACCGCATTGGCTATCAAGAATATTTTGACCGGTTTTGATAGTTAAGAAAAAAGATGTCAGCGTATTGCTCAGTCTTCTTTGAATTGGCATTCCTTTAAGATTTTTTAACCTGTTACCAACGACAATATCAAAAGACTGCAATACTTCAATGAGTTTTGGAATATATTTGGGTTCGTGTTGAAGATCTGCATCAAGAGTAACTACATAACTATAACCCGCAGAAACAGCCTCTTCAAAACCAACACTTAAAGCTTTTCCTTTTCCGTAATTTTTGTCAAGATTAATAAATTTAATTCTTGACTCCTCATTTGCATTAACAGAAAACCCATCATCAGATCCATCATTTACAGCAATTACAGATTCAACGCACTTTAATGTTTCGCTTATAACTAAGTTTATAGTATCTTTTTCATTATAAAAAGGAATAACAGCACAAACAGAGTTGGCGTTACTCTTTGTGACCTTTGAATTGCTCAAATAATGCCTTCCAGCCTTTTGGAGTTGGAGTCACAAAAGCTTCTTTCAATTTTTTTCTGAGAGAATCTTTGGATAATCCTGAGCTCAATCTACCATTTTCTGCAATTGAAATTCCACCTGTCTCTTCTGAAACAATAACACTAATCACATCAGCTTGTTCGCTGATTCCTAGCCCTGCCCGGTGCCTCATACCAAGGTTCTCTCCATCAACTTGTGTTGTTGCTGAAAGTGGTAATGTGCATCTGGCAGCTTCTACTACATTTCCTTTAACTATAGCTGCTCCATCGTGTAAAGATGATTTAGGAAAGAAAATGGAAGTTAAAAGGGATTTGCTAAGCTTTGCCCCAAGCGCTTCTCCCGATTCAATATAAGTACGAATTCCTGTTTCTCTGATTATCACAATCAAGGCACCGTATTGCCTTTGTGAAAGTTCAAATGTAGCATCAACGATTATTTCTGCAGATTCATTCATATCGTGCTTGCCAAATATTTTCATTACTGGATTCCTGGCAAGAATAACTAATAGCCGTCTTATTTCAGGTTGAAATAAAATTACAAATGCAATTACCCAGATACTTGTAACTAATTTCAGAAGCCAGTTGAGTGCTTTGAACTGCATTGCTTCAGCAATAAAAGAAATCATGAAGATAATCATCAATCCAAGAAAGATCTGCGCAGCAATCGTTCCCCTCAATAAGATGTAAAGTTTATAAACAATAAAAGATACAATAAGAATATCAACTACATCAAGAAATGTAACTGTAAGAAATCCTATTTTGAATAATTCAAACATTAATTTGTAGTCATGCTATTATAAAGTTTGCAAGTTTGAACTGCCTGCTTAACATTATGTGTTCTGATAATTCTCGCTCCTTTACTTATTGCAAACGAATTCATTGCATTTGTCGCATCATCTCTATCTTCGATTGGCAAATTTAAGATATTTCCAA
>JACZKK010000180.1 GCA_014860115.1 Ignavibacteriaceae bacterium | reverse complement strand
ATATTCATTGTAAGTAAATTATTATCTTCCTTTGTCGAAAGGACTTGGTTGAAAAACCAGTTGAATTGGTTGGTAGCTATTCTTAGAATTTAAATCTAAGAATAAATATCCAACTAGGAACGAGAGTCTTTAGTTAAATTTTTGATTTGCAATAACGGATGCGTACTCTTCAATGGGAATTGAAAAGCTGCTTAAGGCCTCCTCAACGCTGTCATATGCTTCAAATATTTCGATCGTACCAGTCAAATGGAATACTGTTTGGGCAAAATTACCTGGTTTAACTAATTTCAATTTACCGCCTTTTGCTTTAACTTTTTTCCACGTCACGACCAGAACGCCTATAAACGTTGAGTCTAAAAATTCACAATCTTTAAGATTAATTATAATATTATGATTACCACTGTAAATCTGTTCGTCCAGGATGCACTTAAATTCCAGAGCTTCAAGGATGGTAGCTTTTTCGATATTAACTGTAGCAATCAAGTATCCACAGTGTGTGTTGAGATCAAAATCTCTCATATTGCCCTCAAATGAAATAGTTTTGTTCGAAGTAATAGCCCAATAACTATGCCATTAGACATTTATCTATAAATCGAAGACCTTCATTTTTTTTTTGTACCAATTCGTTACAAAAAATTAAATCTAAAACATATTGTTGAACAAAGCTCGTTGATAGAGGCTGAATACACTTCTATTTTTACAACCTTATTGTGATTAGGAATCATGCTGAAATTTCAAGATAGGGAAGGTCATTCTTGTCATAACTTCAATCAATTTTATTAGGTAACATCAACTATATGTATCAATATCAATAAAAAGCTATTTAGCGAAGTATCAAATCAATACAAGGGAAATATTGAGTATTACATATCATACAAAAAGCCATAGTTAATTGCTGGAACAATCCTTGACTTATAAAGTCTTCCTTATCAAGGGCAAAAAGTCTATGCAACTAATTGCGTGTCTTAAATCAAATTACGGTTCAGTGGGCGCTGACTGGTAAAAATAATTCTCGGAGGGCTTAATGGAAGATGCTTCGACAAGTTATAAAGTATCACTTCCTTTCATATTCATAGCGGTTATGTTTGTTTCAGCTGTTGTTATTATAACTCCATTAGTGAGTAAAATTTCTAATGTTGAATCAAAATCCTTTCACATAGTTATTCGTAACGGACTCATCTATAAGCAAGGTGATAATTTACCTTACACAGGTCACATAAAAGATACTCTTGAGAATAAAATCATTGGTTATGATGTAGTTAATGGATTAAAGAATGGCGAGTTTTTTATTACAACGCTTGCTGGTAATTCTTCTGTCAGCGGTTTTGTGGAGAATAATAAAAACGTTGGTACCTGGAAATATTTTTACGATGATGGAAGCTTAGAATCAACAGGTGATTTCAGCGATGATAAACCACACGGAAAATGGACCTGGTATTATAAGAATGGTAATGTTAAGAGCGAAGGTAATTATGTATCTGGTAAGGCGGAAGGAAAATGGATTAGGTTTGACACACAAGGAAACCCAAATTTAATAATCTTCTACTCTAGGGGTAATGTTGTCAATGAAGTTAAAATCGACAGACCTAAGTCCGTTTAACTTATTATTAAGCGAATGAATCCTTCACTAATTTCTTCTGCTGCTGGATAGATATTTTATAAGATCCTACAGCAGGACTTGCGCTTTCAGGCCTGCCAGCATAATCTAAATCACATTCCTTTGGTAAATCATTTCTTAGTCGGTGATATAAAAAGTTCCAGGCGCCCATATTCTTTGGCTCTTCCTGAACCCATTTAACCTTTCTAACCTTTGTATACCTCTCAATTATCTTTTTTATTTTTTTTGATGGATATGGGTAAAATTGTTCAAGCCGAACAATAGCCGTATTTGTAATTTTATTCTCAGTTCTATATTTCAGAAGATCATAATAGACTTTGCCGCTTGTTAGAACCAGATGGTCAATTGCACCAATTTTTTCAATACTGTTATCATCAATAACTTCTTCGAACTTTCCACTAATGAATTCTTCTTTTGAAGAACGGGCTTCCGGTGCTCTTAGCAGACTTTTCGGAGTCATTATCACCAGCGGCATCTTCATTCCAGCTTTTATCTGTCTTCTCAACAAATGAAAATATTGTGATGGCGTAGTTACGTTGCAAACCTGCATATTGTTCTCAGCACATAGAATTAGAAATCGCTCAAGACGTGCGCTTGAATGTTCCGGTCCTTGTCCTTCAAAACCATGTGGTAAAAGCAAAACGAGATTGTTCGGGGTCAGCCATTTTTCATAAGATGAAACTATAAAGTTATCAATTATAATCTGAGCGCCATTAGCAAAATCGCCAAACTGTGCTTCCCATAAAACAAGAGCTAAAGGATCAACTACACTGTAACCAAATTCAAATCCAAGAACAGCAGCCTCGGATAAAAAGCTATCCAGCGCCTCGAGGTGAGCCTGCTTGTCCCCCAGATGATTTAGTGGAAAATATTCAGAGCCTGTTTTTATATCTGTGAACGCAAGATGTCTTTGACTGAAAGTTCCCCTTACACTATCCTGCCCGCTTAACCTGACGGGAGTTCCTTCAAGCAGAAGACTTCCAAAAGCCAATGATTCAGCAAATGCCCAATCAGCTTTTCCGGAACCATCGAGAAGCTTTCTTCGGCTTTCAAGGAATTTTGACAACTTTGGATGTCCGTTAAAATTATCCGGTTCTTTAGTTAATCCGTTTATAATTGTTATTAAAGTTTCTTCAGATATTGCGGTATTTTTTTCTGTCTGAATACTTTCAATTTCTTTTGTGGGAACTGCAAGAATCTGATCTCCTTCAAATTTTTTGCTTTCTTTTCTGATTTTATCAATTGAAGTATTCATCATCTTAATTAGTTCATCAGATATCTTGTTCACTTCAACTTCAGTGATTGTTTCTTCAGCAATTAATTTTTTCTGATAAATTTCCCGGACGGAAGGATGGTCTTTAATTTTTGCGTACAAGATTGGCTGCGTAAAACCTGGTTCATCTCCTTCATTGTGTCCATGTTTTCTGTAACCGAACAAATCAATTACAACATCTTTCTTGAAAATTTGTCTGTATTCAAATGCAAGCTGCGCAACCCAGAGAGCGGCTTCGGGGTCATCCCCGTTCACGTGAAAAATTGGTGCCTGAATCATCTTTGCTACGTCGGTGGCATACTGAGATGATCGGGCTTCATCCGGAGTTGTTGTAAAACCAATTTGGTTATTGACGATTATGTGAATCGTTCCCCCCGTTCTGTAGCCGCTTAACTGCGAAAGATTAAGTGTTTCAGCCACAACTCCCTGACCTGCAAATGCAGCATCACCGTGAATTAATAGTGACATAACTTTAACATGACTCTTCTTATCACCCAATCTTGTTTGCTTTGCTCTCACCATGCCTTCAACAACTGGATTGACCCATTCCAGATGACTTGGATTTGCGGCAACTGAAACTGTAATATTTTTTCCGGCTAATGTTTTATAATTACCTGTTGCTCCTAAGTGATACTTAACATCTCCCGATCCAGCAATAGAGTTCGGGTCACGAATATCTTCAAACTCAACAAAAATTGAATCGTAAGATTTGCTGATGATGTTAGCGAGTACATTTAACCTTCCCCTGTGAGCCATGCCCATCACAACTTCTTTAATATTGTGCTCAGCTGCTTCAGTAAGAATCATATCTAATACAGGAATCAGAGTTTCTGATCCCTCAAGTGAAAATCTTTTATGACCAACAAACTTACTATGAATAAAATGCTCGAATGATTCTGCAGCAATTAATTTTTGCATAATATTCTTCTTGATCTGCTTATCAAAAGAAGGAGTATTATTAACCGGCTCCATTTTATTCTGAAGCCAGGCTTTTTCTGCAGGATTCTGTATATGCATATACTCAACGCCAATTTTATCGCAATATGTCTTTTCCAGCATATTCAGAATTTCTCGAAGAGTTGCTTTGTTGAGATTTCCGAATCCCCCTGTTATGAAATGCCTGTCAAGGTCCCATATAGTAAGATTATAACTTGACGGATCTAATTCTGCATGGTATTGTGTTTTGGAGCCAAGCGGGTCAAGATCAGCAATTAAATGACCTCTTACTCTATAAAGATTGATCAGTTGAAGTACTTTAGCTTGTTTTACGATTTCTTCTGTGTTACCAGAAGTTTCAAAAATCCCTGGTTGATAATCTGTCTGCCATCTTAATGGTTTGGATGGGAGCTTAAGTGTTTCAAATATCTCATCATAAAAATCATTCATACCAAGGAGCAGATCATTAATGGCTTTAAGGAAAATACCTGATTCTGCACCTTGAATAATTCTATGATCATATGTGCTTGTAATATTCATCACTTTACTTATTCCAAGCGTTGAAATTGTTGTTGGAGACATTGCCTGGTATTCAGCATTAAACTGTATCGCGCCTGTAGCAATTATTGTTCCTTGTCCTACCATCAGTCGAGGAACAGATGCAACAGTTCCAATTGTTCCTGGATTGGTGAGGGTAATTGTTGTTCCAAGAAATTCATTAGGATCGATTGTACCCTTGCGTGATCTTTTAATCAGATCTTCATACGCACTCCAGAATTCTCTAAAGTTTAGTTTATCAGCACCTTTAATATTTGGAACGATTAAGGATCTTGAACCATCCTTTTTTTCTATGTCGATTGCTAATCCAAGATTTACATCTTTCCTTTTGATAACATGCGGTTTTCCATCAATAACTGTGAACGCATTATTCATCACCGGCATTGATTGAACTGCTTTTAGTATTGCCCAGCTAATCAAATGTGTAAAAGAAATTTTTCCCAGGTTAAGTCTTTTCAGATGATTATTAATTAATGTTCTGTTTTCTTCAAGTAATTTTACCGGGATTGTTCGTTGTGAGGTTGCTACTGGAACCGAAAGACTGCTGACCATATTTCCTAAAATTTTTTCAGAACTACCTGCGATTATCTGAAGAACGTCATTTTCTTCAGGCTGTGGCAAGGAAATATTTCCTGTTAATAGTGAATATCCTTCGGAAAGATTTTTTCCATTCCCACCTTCTTTTACGGAAATATCACCAAAAAATTTTCTCCATTGTTCAGGAACTTTATCAGGATTGGATGAGAATTGATCGTAAAGATATTCAACGAACCAGGTGTTAGCACCAAACTTTTCAAGTTCTTCTTTATCCCGCTTTTGTTGGGATTGTTGCTTTTTAGATGGGTTTTTACTCTTCATATAAACTTATTAGTATTTTATTTCTATTTTGTAACTTATTAAAG
>JACZKK010000179.1 GCA_014860115.1 Ignavibacteriaceae bacterium | reverse complement strand
AGTCTGGTGCATCAGGTTCCTTTGATAATTATGACGAATTATTGAAATCTGACATTGATTGTGTTTTCATTGGGAGTGTCAATGCACAGCATTATGAGCAGGTGATGAAAGCTGCTGAGGCAGGAAAAAATATTCTTTGTGAAAAACCTCTTGCAATTACAAGCAAACAAGCAGAAGAAATGGTTGAAGCCTGTAAAAGAAATAATGTTTTACTCGCAGTAAATTTTGTACATCGGCTTCATCCTCATGTAATTAAGGCAAAAGAATTAATAAAGAATCAAACTATCGGTAAGCTTGTATCGGTAAGCGTTTCTTGTAATCTGGATTTTCCGCCAAGTAACAATTTCAGATTTAATAGAGAACTAAGCGGCGGAGGTGCTTTACGTGACCTCGGAAGCCATATGCTCGATCTTTTAAGATTTTTTGGAGGAGAAATCTCAGAGATAAACGGTTACATGGATAATATTATTTACAATTATGATGTGGAAGATTTTGTCACTGCGCTTGTGAAGTTTGAAAGCTCAAATTACGGTTCATTTAATGTCTCTTTTAATACAAAAAAAGCTTTCAATAGAGTTGAAATACTCGGGCACACTGGAGCAATCAGCATTGAGAATTTTATTGGCATAAAAGGAGTTCCATCAAAACTTACGATTCAGCTTGATGACGAAGCGAAGAAAAGTTTCAGGAAACGCGGCAATAAATTTCTTTTTATGATGAGAGCGATTCAAAAATCATTTCTGAAAAATCAAACTCCGCCTGTTACCGGTGAAGACGGATTAATCAATATGAAATTAATGGAAGAGCTTGAAAGAAAATGTCAGAGATAGATAAACTCATTTCTGTTTGTCATAAAGTTTATCAAAAAGGATTTGTTGCTGCCAGTGATGGAAATGTTTCTCTGATCACTTCTGATAGTACTATTCTCATTACTCGTTCCGGAATCTGCAAAGGAGAAATAACCGAGAAAGATATTCTCGAATTTGATTTCAATGGAAAACACCTTAAAGGTGAAGGAAAAATCACAACAGAATTCAAGCTTCATCTTTATGCCTATTCAAAAAGAAAAGATGTCAATGCGGTTGTTCATTGTCATCCCGTTAATGCAACTGCTTTTTCTCTTTTGGGCGAAGGATTGGTCAAGCATTATTTACCTGAAGTGATTTTAACTCTTGGTAAAGTTCATCTTTGCAAATATGCAACTCCATCTACAAATGATCTTCCATTAAGTCTTGATCCATTTATTGAATACGGCTGGGCATTTCTGCTGCAGAATCATGGTGCGATGACACTCGGAAAAAATGTTGACGATGCTTATTACAAAATGGAAAAACTTGAACACGCAGCAGAGACTTTGTTTAAAGCAAGATTACTCGGTAATCCAAATGAATTATCACCCGAAGACGTTAAAAGATTAGTTGAATTATCTGAAGAGACTTATGGAATTACTCAGGATCCGAGAAATGTTTTTTAATTGTTTGATTGAAGTCTAGTTGTCATTCCTGCAAAAGTCCGTAGACTTCGTCTCCGAGATGAGCAGGAATCTAATATTGTTGTGGTGAAGAGAATGAAATGGATTCCCACTCCTGCATACCGCAGGCAGGTTCGTGGGAAAGAGTGTTAAGAAAATTTAATAATTATGTCAAACACAAAACCCAAAGTAGCTTTATTAGTTGGCGGAACTTCTCCGGAAAGGCAAGTTTCCAAAATGTCAGGTAAGGGAATACTTCAGGCATTAAAAAATCTTCAATATCCTGCAGTCCTGATTGATCCAGCGTATGGATTAAATCAACCAAAAAAAGAAGAAGATTTCTTTTCAGAAAAAGATTATTCTGAAATCTCAAACCGAAATTGTATAGATGCAATCAATTCAAATCTGCTTGATGATGTTGATGTTGTTTTTTCTGCGATGCACGGAAAGTGGGCTGAAGATGGGACAATTCAATCGCTGCTCGAACTTAGAGGTTTGAAATACACGGGCTCAAAAGTTCTTGCAAGTGCACTTGCGATGGATAAGGAAATGTCCAAAGTTATTTTCAGACAAGCGGGAGTCCAGACAGCAGACTGGTTCACGGTTCAACAAAGAAGCTTCGAACCAATCCTTATTGCCGATGAAATAAAACAGAAATTTGGTTTTCCCTGCATAATAAAAGCGAACGATCAGGGTTCAACAGTCGGATTGAAATTTGTCCAGGATGAATCCGGAGTTGAAGAAGGAATTGCAATTGCTCAACAGTATTCAAACAAGGCATTGATTGAAAAATATATTCCCGGAAGAGAATTGACAGTTGCTGTTCTTATTGATGAAGCATTACCGGTTCTGGAAATAATTCCGAAAAGTGGTTTCTACGATTATGAACATAAATATACATCCGGAATGAGTGAGTATATCGTCCCGGCAAAAATTCCGGTTGAGGTTGCGAAAAAAGCTCAGCAGCAAGCGTTAAATGCATTCAATGCGCTTGGATGCGAAGGCTATGCGAGAGTGGATTTCAGGATGAATAATCAAAATGAACTCTTTTGTTTGGAAGTAAATACTCTTCCCGGAATGACGCCGCTAAGTCTTGTTCCAAAAGCTGCAAAGGCTGTTGGAATTTCTTTCGAAGAATTGATTAGAAGAATAATTCAGCAGACACTCTGATGGCAACGGGAAAAAGAAAATTTGTTTTTTATCTATTCATAGTAATTGTGGTCATTGGCATAATCTTTACTTTTTTTAATGAACGCGGTGTATTCAAATATTATAGTTTGAAAAGCCAGGTTGACTCAATGCAGGTTGAGCTTGATATGATCAGAGTAGAAAATGAACAATTAAAAAATGAACTTGACTCGCTTCAGAAAAAGATACCTGCGAAGATGGAACAGATTGCCCGTGAAAAGTACAATATGAAAAGAGAAGGTGAAACATTAATTGAAATCGAAGAAAAGTGACACCCAAATAATTCCTTCCACACCGCTTGCTGACAGAGTAAGACCAAAATCACTAACAGAATTTTACGGACAGGATCATCTCGTTGGTGAAGGAAAACCAATCCGGTTGATGATTGAAAATAAAACTATCAGTTCGTTTATACTTTGGGGTCCGCCAGGAACTGGAAAAACAACTCTTGCGCAAATAATAGCTGAAGAAACCGATTCCAAATTCTATCAGATAAGTGCTGTATCTGCAGGAGTAAAAGAAGTCAGAAATGTTATCCAGATTGCAGAACATAATAAAAGTTTGGGATTGCGCACGATTCTATTTATTGATGAAATTCATCGTTTCAATAAGGCACAGCAGGATGCACTTCTCCATTCAGTTGAAACAGGATTGATAATTTTAATTGGTGCAACAACAGAGAATCCTTCCTTCGAAGTTATTCCGGCTCTTCGATCGCGTGCTAGAGTTTATGTATTGAATGAACTTTCGAAAAACGATCTGCATAAAATTTTACAGAATGTACTTTTAAAAGATGAATTATTATCAGGATTTAACTTGGTGTTAGTTGATGAGGACTACCTGCTCTATTTATCCGGCGGTGATGCAAGAATTATGTTGAGTATTTTTGAATCTGCTGTTATGCAGGAAAGCAATCAAGAAAAAATTGTAATTACAAAGGAACTTCTTGATAATATAATTCAAAGAAAGAATATATTTTACGATAAAGGGGGTGAAGAGCACTATAACATAATTTCAGCGTTCATCAAAAGTGTTCGTGGAAGCGATCCTGATGCAGCGCTTTATTGGCTGGCAAGAATGTTGGAAGGCGGTGAAGATGCACTCTTCATTGCACGAAGGCTCATTGTTCTCGCATCAGAAGATATCGGCAATGCTTCACCAAATGGACTGGTATTAGCTGAGGCAGCTTTTGGTGCTGTTGAAAAAATCGGTATGCCTGAAGCGAGAATTGTTTTAGCACAATGCACAACATACCTTGCATCTTCTCCAAAAAGTAATGCTTCATACATGGGTATTTCAAAAGCTGAACAGGAAGTTAAAACTCAACCTATGTATCCGGTGCCAAATCATCTTCGCAATGCACCAACTAAACTAATGAAAGAACTTGGTTATGGTGAGAAATACAAATACCCTCACGATTATGATACTAATTTTTTGATAGAAAAATATTTTCCTGAAGAGATGGAAGGAAAACAATTTTACCTCCCGACCGATAATGGGCAGGAAAAAAATCTTAAAGACCGACTAAAAACTTTATGGAAGGGGAAGAAAAAATATTAGGAATGTTAACCAAAAATTAAGATAACCGTCATTGCGAGGAGCGGAGCGACAAAGCAATCTATCGTTATTATTTAGTATGATATCACTTTGCTTCGCTCGTGATGACAAACTACTTTTTTTGACAATCAATCAGGTAAGACTAAAGCAACGCAAACATCTTCCCGGGCAGCTGCTTAACTAATCCCTTAAACTCAAGTGATAAGAGATTAACCAAACATTCCGAAGTTGTCATATTAGCCAATGTAGCAATCCTATCAATTTGAAGAGGTTCAGAGCTTAATACATTAATTAATTTTTCTTCAAATAAACTTAGATCAACTTGCTGCTTCGGAATGTTTTTTCCCAGAACAGGTCTTAATTTTAATTCCAGCTCGTTGATTATATCATCGGCAGAAGTAATTAGCTCGGCTTCTGATTTTTGGATTAAAAGATTTGTTCCTTCTGACAGTCTCGCTCCAACATTTCCCGGCAAAGCAAAAACTTCTCTGTTCTGATCAAGTGCAAATGCCGCAGTCTGCATTGCACCGCCTGAAGTTGCCGTTTCAATAACAATCACTCCCAAACTCAGCCCGGAAATAATTCTGTTTCGTCTTGGAAAATTTTGTGCGTCCGGTTTTGTACCGAGAGAAAATTCACTAACAACAACACCAGTCTCAGCAATCTTTTCAAACAGCTTTCTGTTTTCAGCAGGATAGATAACATCTAATCCGCTGCCGACAACAGCAATAGTTCTTCCACCTGATTTAATTGCTGCGTTATGAGCAATTGAATCAATACCTCTCGCCATTCCGCTCACAATTGTAATTCCTTGATTGGCGAGATCCATTGAAATCTTTTCTGCGTATACTTTTCCATAATTGGTTGGCTGACGTGTACCAACAACGGCAATTGAGTACTGATCGCTTTCCGTAAATTTACCTAGTATGGAAAAAAGTATTGGGGGGTCGTAAATTTTTTTAAGAATTGGCGGATAATCCTGATCCCAAACAGTAATTAGTTTCCCACCGAGTTTTTCTAATTTCTTTAATTCTTTCTCCGTGAACTTTTCGATGTCTTCTCTATCGTGAGATGCTTTACGAATTCTTTTTGCGAGATTAGTACTGACTCCCTCAACATTCATCAATGACTGGTAATCTGCGGCAAGAATATTTTTTGTGCTTCTGAATTTTGAGAGAAGATTCCGGATTTTGCCGGGACCAATTCCATCAATCGATAAAAGAAGAAACAGGTCAGTTAATTGATCAAAGCTTAGTTTACTCACTTTAAAGAAGATTTATTTTTTGGAAGTGTATTTGTCGTTAACATCAACTGAATCTACAACTGCAACGACTATAGAATGAACGGGTGCATTTTTATGACCAAGAATTTGCTGAACAGCTTTTCCTTCCTGGACAAGTAAAACCGTATCACCAATTCCGGCATCAACAACATCAATAGCAACCACATCATTATTTCCGATGTACTTATTCTCTAGATCAATTGGATGAACAAGTAATAATTTTTGTCCGACAAGACTAGAATTTTTCTGAGTTGAAACCAGGTTTCCTTTAACTTTTGCCAGGATCATTTTCGGTATCCTGAACTTTTTCTGATTTCTTTCTCAAAAAAATGGATAAAGGAAATATTATTACATACGCTATAAAAAGTAATATCGGCGAAATCACCAATGAAGAAAAACTATCCCAGGGACCAATCGTCATAAAATAAAACCCAGCAATCGTGACAAGTAAACCTAAAGCGAGTAGGTAATAGTTCTTTTTCTCCCAGTAAATGTTAAATGGGGAAACGGAAGTTTTTTTTGTTTGCTTGCTTGTTTTCTTTTTAATCTTCGTTGCCATAATTATTCCTTACTTAAAAAATAAAAAGCCCAGCGATGGGGGACCACTGGGCTCGACTCTGTTGCATCAAAGGGCAGGGGAGAACCCTTTGAAAGAGTCGTTTGAAATATATAAATGATAAGTGCTATTTGTCAAGTATTTACTATTTACTTATTTGATAAACAATTTTTCTGATTGTATCGAACTGCAGATACGGATATTCTTCGCGAATTGCATCAATTGCATCGCCTGCACTTATCTTACCAGCTCTCAGGCTTTTGAATTTCTTACGAATCTGATAATCGCGAACCGCTTTCTCGTCGATAAGTCCATGAGCTTCCAAAAGCTCAAAGATCTCGTCACTGATCAACTCGGACAGAGGATTGTCTATTTTTGCTTTTATTTGGTTCATCTCAGCTTTCCTTTCTTTTTGTTTATGAATGTCTCTGCATTGTTATAGTATCGAATATTTAGAATAATTCCTCCGTAATTTGTTCCTTTTAATTTAAAACTAAAAAACCGACCAGAGAAGTTCCCTAAAATCGGCGTAATTCTGCTACTCTGGTAATAAAAGTCCCTTAAAAATGTTTTTATTAAAAAAGTAGCAAATCGATCAATAAATTAAAATTTTCCTCAATTGTTGTTTCAAATATAAAAAAGAAAACGAAAAAATCAACAATTTTTTTTAGCCAAAATCGCATTAATGCGCCAAGATTTAATACGAAACCAGGATTGTAATTGCGGAAAAGGATTTCCTTGACATTGGAAATTATTATTACTTAGTTACAGGTGCGAATCAATGTAGATTTTGACTAATGAAGATCTCGCTAAAATTATATCTTTTTTTTATCTGGGGGTCTTATGAAAAAAATATTTTACTCAGTCGTCATCTTCGCTTTCCTACAAATTAATCTTTCTGCTCAAAATTATTGGCAGCAAACAAATGGACCATATACTGCAGGATATGTAACCGCTATCGAAGCATCTTCAAATGAAGAAGTTTTTGTTGCAATCTCGGATGTTGGTTTATATCAATCTACTGATTCAGGCAACTCCTTTTCCTATGTCAGTGGTGAACTTTCGAATACTCAAATTAATTTAATACTTATAAATCAGTTTGGTCATATTTTTGTTGGAATTTGGGATTATCCATATAGAGGTTTATCCAGATCAACAGATAATGGTAATACATGGATACAAGAACTCCCTGATGAGTACGTACGAGTAATGGCAATGGATACTGATGGATACATTTATGCTGGCACAAATGAGTCTGGGATGTTTCGTTCTTCGGATAATGGTGATACATGGACACAAATAGATATTGTTTCAACAATTAAAACGGTAAAATGTATATCAGCAAATTCTGATGGGGAATTATTTGCTTCAGGCTGGACAAATCCTTGGTCAGAAACTCGAGCGATCAGGTCTAGTGACAATGGCTTTACCTGGAATTCACTACAAATTTCGAGTGATATATATATTACAAATTTTGCTTTTTCAGAAAATGGAAATATAGTTGCATCGTTTCAGCCACACAATCCAACTGATAGCTCTGGTTTTCTTATTTCTTCAGATAACGGAATTTCCTGGTTAAGAAATAATTATATCAGATCTTATTATGGTATTTATTCTCTTCTATTCGATGAACCAACGAGTTCATTCTACGCTGTAGTTTACAATGATTCTGTTTGGGATATTATTAGATCAACTGACAATGGTAACTCATGGCTATATGTAACCAGTTTTGATTATGATCAACCGGATAGATTTTGTTTTGAGAGTGATCAACAAAATCAGCTTTTCGTCGGTGATGTAAATGGGTTTAGATATTCATCTGATTCCGGATATAATTGGGTACAGTCGGACAGTGGATTTTATGCAACCGGTTCAAAAAGTTTAACACTTTTGCCCAACGAAAGATTATATGTCGGTACGTATTCGGCTACTTTCAAGCTCGCTGAAGATAAAATGAACTGGATAAAAGTTTCGGGCTTGGTTGGATCCTTTCTTATTTCTAATAACGGAGATTACTTTCTTTCTAATGGTAAAATTCATAAATCAACTGACAATGGAAACTCTTGGTTTACTGTCTTCGTTCCTGCCTTATCATTTTCCGCCACGTCTGAACTTGCAAAAACTTCAAACGGATATTTATTTTCTGGCGGCTGGGAATATGGAGGAGTCCATGGGACAGGAGTTTCTATGGTTTGGAGATCTACAAATAATGGAGCAACCTGGGATGCAGTTTATGGTAATAGCGGTGACAAACTCATATATACAATCACATCAACAAATAATGATGTAATTTTTGCCGGAGGAAATGATGGAGAAATTGTTCGTTCAACAGATTTCGGTGAGACCTGGATTTCTAGCAATGTTGGTATACCGGCTGATGCTTATTGTAAGATAATTAGGGTAAGTGAGAACGGATTAATTTTTCTTGGCACATTAAATTACGGAATCTTCAGATCAATCGATGGAGGATTATCCTGGAATGGAATTAATAATGGATTAAACTCACTTGAAATTACTTCCATCTCAATAAATAGTCTGGGAAAAATTTTTGCAGGTACCTTGAACGGTGTTTTTGTATCCACTGACGATGGAGATAATTGGTCACCGAGAAATAGTGGCCTAATAGATATATCAATCCTTTCTTTGATTTGTGATTCTTCAGACTATCTATTTGCTGCCACAATGTCGACTGGGGTTTACCGGAGTTTTTATCCAACAACAGCTGTTGAAAATGAGAGTGATAATGTTCCTTCAACTTTTTCACTGTACCAAAACTATCCCAACCCATTCAACCCAACTACAACCATAGCTTATGAAATTCCAGAGAGAGGATTTGTAACGCTAAAAGTTTATGACGTACTAGGAAGAGAAGTTGCAACTTTACTTAATGAAGAAAAACCAGCAGGCAGTTATAAGATTGAGTTTAATGGAACGAGTTTAACAAGCGGAATTTATTTTTACCAGCTAAATGCTGGAAACTATTCAGAAACCAGGAAGATGATCCTACTTCGTTAATCCGCCAAGGCGGATCGGAGGAAAGGTTCTCCTAAAATAAGTATCACCAAAACCCGTTTGTATTCAAAAATTAACATTGCGAGATGTTGTAGAAATATGTTAATTTTTAAATTCAATAATCACAAAATCCTATATTTTACAGAATGAACGAAACAACAGAGAATAAAGCTAATTTTAGTGATTACCTCTATGTATTATATAAATGGAAGAAATTTCTTCTTATTAACTTAATAGTCGTAATTATACTATCCACAACTTACGCTTTTCTAATACCTTTGGAATATAAAGCCACGGCAACATTTATGATACCACCAGAATCTCAGAGCGGATTCGGAGGGTTAACAAGCTTATTGGGAGGTAAATCCTCACTTGCCTCTATGGGTTCAAGAATATTTGGAACTGCATCTACTTCAGAAGATGTTTTACTTGGTATTATAAATAGCAGGTCAGCATTAACAAAAGTTATAAATAAATTTAAATTAATCGATTACTATGAAATCAGCGATAATAATTTTGATAAAGTTTTAAAAGCATTCAGAAATGATATTTCAGCGGAACCAAATGAGTTTGGAATGATAGACTTCAATGTTGTTAACAAAGATCCAGATGTAAGTGCTGCGATCGCAAATTATATGGTGGAATTGGTGGACAGTCTAAATATTAAATTTAATGTAGAAAGAGCGAAGAACAATAGGGAATTTATCGAGAAAAGGTACTTGCAAAATATGACTGATCTCAAGATTGCTGAAGACTCACTATATAAATTTCAGAGAAAGTATGGAATTGTGGCCGTACCAGAACAATTAGAGGTAACTGTTAAAGCTGCGGCTGAGATAGAAGCTCTATTATTTAAAAAAGAAATTGAAGCCTATTTTATCGAACAAACTTATGGTGTTAATTCCATTCAATATGCTGGAGTGAAAGCTGAAATAGAACTTCTGAAGAAGAAAGTCCAGGATCTTAAAAATTCAAGCGAGTTAAGCTCATCCTCAAATATTCTGTATCCCTTTAAAGAAATGCCCGATATAGCAATAGATTATTTAAGAGCATTCAGAGAAGTAACTATACAGGAATCAATTCTGGAAATCGTTTTACCCATGTACGAGCAAGCAAAAGTTGAAGAGCAAAAAAGTATTCCAACTGTAATCTCTATTGACCAAGCAGTACCACCACAACTAAAGTATAGTCCTAAAAGAAGCATTATTATTTTAGGATTATTCTTACTTTTTTCTTTTTTCTTTATTCCGTTTGTTTTTATTGCTGAGAGTTCACTAAAACGAATTAGCCATTCTAATCCGCTTCAAACCAAATTTGCCAATTTCTCTAAAAGAGTTGCGAAGTTTTACAGAATCAAACAATTGGAAGTTTGATGCTACAAATGGTGATTACCGTACTTACTTTTTTGGGTAGTATTTACGGGAAGTACCTTTTTAAAAAATGGATTAATCCATTAACTATTTATTGTATTATTTGGGGAGTATTAATTTTTCTTTATGAACTAAAATTAATTTCATACCCGGACATTCAGCCTTTAACTGCATTTTTAATTGTTTCAGTTTTTCTTTCATTTCTTTTCGGGATATTAACTGTTACAAGCGCCAGAGGGATATTTTTAAATCAATCTCATACCTCTCCTGAGAATAATCTATTTTTACCAATTTTTGCGGATGGGGGTAAAACATTAAAATATTCAATCATTTTTTTTAGTTTGATTTGTTTGTATGCTGGAATTGAAATTTGGTTGGTGTTACTCAAAATTTTTGGCAGCATACCTGCTATCGTCTTGAATGCGACCATAGTTTATAAGCTAAATACAAGTAGAGAAATAAAAGGATTAACTCCGTTAATATCTATTGTTGGTTATGTCGCAGTATTTTTTGCTGGTATTTATACAGCATATAATAAAAAATTTACCTTTGTTTCCATCTTTCCATTTATTGGGATTGTTATCCGGGAGTTAGCAGTTGTTGGGAGAGCAGGTATGTTGCTGGCGCTGATGGAATTCTTTTTTTCCTTCTTTTTATTTCGTCATTTACTTACTACTAAATCCCCGCTTAAATTTAGATTTTCAAGAACAAACGCATTAATAGTTTCGACCGTTGTAATTGTTTTTTTTATTTCGATCGCTTCACTGATTAGAATTTCAAGAAGCACCGGAGAGAATTTTACTGGTGCAAGCAGAGAATTATCGCAAACAAAAGATGATCTTATAATCGCCCCATCCTCATATTTGTATTTGAGTTCTCACATAGGGGTTTTAAACCAATATTTAGCTTCCGAAGGTGAAAAGACAAAGTTTGGTCAAAACACTTTTCTCCCAGTTTATCAGGTTTTAGCCAAGTTTCAGGTGTGGAAGAGACCACCAGATTACCAAAAGGGTTACTTTATTCCATCCTGGACTAATACCGGTACATACATAAGAGAGTTTCATGCTGATTTTGGAATCATCGGTACGCTTATAATCCCTTATCTTATTGGCTTATTTATGACCTTTTTTTGGTTCAAATTTCTTGAAAATCATAACCTTTATGTTTTTGCTCTCCTTGTTTATCTTTTTCTTATAATTGGATTTTCTTTTTTGGTCATGGTCACCAGAATAAATTATTGGTGGATCAGCCTAACGATGATATTTATTTCTTTACCCATAATTGAAAGAATCGCCGTTTTTGTAAGTAATTTAAAGCGAGAATGATCCAATGGAGTTTAATGAAATCAAATAGACTTTTATATACGTTTATTAAACCTGTAATATGAATTGACTGTGGAAGAGAATAAAGGTTATAGCTATGACGGAAAGTTATTAGCAAAAAATACAATTTATAATTTGTTAGGTTATGGTCTTCCGCTATTATTAGCACTCATAATTATCCCGCCGCTAATTAAAAATTTAGGAGTTGAACGTTTTGCAATACTAAATCTTTGCTGGATAGTAGTTGGGTATTTTAGCTTTTTAGATTTTGGAATTGGGAAAGCATTAACAAAAATAATTGCGGAAAAAATAGGATCTAAGCAACATAAGGACATACCACATATCTTTTGGACCTCCTTAATGGTAATGTTGATATTCAGTACCCTTGCATCTGTAATTCTCTATGTATTTGTACCTGAATTACTAAAAATCTTTGAAGTTTCTCCCGACTTATATCTCGAAACAAAATCTTCTTTTTATGTACTAGTAATAGCAATTCCCATTGTAACTTCTACTGCTGGTTTAAGAGGTGTCCTGGAAGCTTACCAGGAATTCGGGACTATAAATTTGATCAGGATTCTGATGGGAGTTTTTACTTTTCTTGGTCCTTTAATTGTTTTTATGTTTACTAAAAGTTTATACTGGATAGTAATTTTTTTAGTTATGGTGAGAGCACTCGTTTGGCTGATTTACTTAATTCATTGTTTCAGAATAAATGTAAATATAAAATCTCACTTCAAGATTAGTATTGAATCCATAAAGCCGGTGTTAAAATTTAGTATTTGGATTACATTAGCCAATCTGATTGGACCGATCATTCTTTATTCTGACAGAGTAATAATTGGTGCCTTAGTAAAAGTTGCGGCTATAACTTATTATTCAACGCCATATGAGGTTATTACAAAACTTATGATTATTCCAACCTCATTGGTCGGTGTGTTATTTCCGGTTTTTTCATCTAGTTATTTTGTTAATCCCGATCTTTCGAAAAAGTACTTAATTATAGGTATGAAAATTATTTTCCTGGCAATTTATCCAATAATCTTTATAATTGTCATGTTTTCATATGAAGCAATGGATTTATGGCTCGGGAAAACTTTTGCTGACAATGGTTCACGGGTATTACAATTTCTTTCAATTGGTATAATGATGAATGCATTATCATTAATAACCAATAATTGCTTGCAGGGAATTGGAAAACCCCGTATACCTACTTTAATAAATCTTGTAGAATTTCCAATATACATAACGGTAATGTGGCTTTTAGTTAAAAGTTATGGTATCCAGGGAGCAGCGATTGCTTACATGTTGATGGCAACACTTGATGTGATTTTGATGTACACTGCCGCCCAAAAAGTTTTCTTTTTAAAATTTGAACAATATTATTTTCCAGCACTCGTCATATTTTTTATAGCGTTGCTATCAGTTCCTTTTTTAATTAGCACGTTTTTATTCAAGGTGTTCTTCACAGTCATTATTATTTTAACTTTTCTTATACTGACCTGGAACTATCTTTTAAATGAAAAAGAAAAATATTTCTTAATTTCAAAGTTGAGAATGTTAGTATGACGCAGGGAATAGCAGCCGCTGTTGTGCTCTTCAATCCCGAACCTAAGGTCATCGAAAACATTTACAGTTATCTCGAGCAAGTAGATGTTGTTTACATGATTGACAATTCGAACTATATTAATGATGAGATTGTCAATAAAATGAAAGTGCTGGATAAAATCAGGTATACTTGGAATGGATCGAACCTGGGTATTGCAGCAGCACTTAATACTGCAGCTGAACAAGCTATACATGATGGATTCAATTTCCTTTTGACAATGGATCAGGATAGCAAAGCATCAATCGATCTTATATCAAAGCTTTATCCTATTATTATTAGTTCTGATGACATCGGAATTGTAGCCGCTGAACATTTTGACCCCGAAGTTCATGAAGTCTCAGAACGGAAAGAAACAAAAGAGATTCTTTTCACTATGACAAGTGGAAATCTCCTCAGCTTATCTGCCTTTAAAATAGTGGGAAGTTTTTTAAATGAGTTATTTATTGATCATGTTGATCATGAATTTTGCTTAAGACTACGAAAACATGGTTATAGAATAATCAAGACCAATGAAACATATATTTATCATAAACTAGGACAAGCAGTTAAGAAACGAATTTTCAAGTTAAAGTTTTGTCCTAGCAACCACCCGCCAATAAGACTTTATTACAGAACAAGAAATCGATTTTATGTTGATAAATTATATAGGAGTTTATTCCCTGATTATCTGAAGATTGATAGAAAGAATTTGATAAGAGAGTTAATAGAAATCTACTTGTTCGAAAAAGATTTATGGCAAAAATCAAAAATGATTTTACGTGGTTATATTCATTACAAGAAAAATATATTGGGAAAGTATAACTATACCAAATGAATGATAAATTACATTTAAAAAATCCTTTCCCTAGTGTTGCTGGCGTTGTAGTTCTTTTTAATCCTAATAAAGATATTATTAGCAATATAGAATCGTATGTCAACCAAGTTTCGGAACTTTTTATTGTTGATAACTCAGAAATGGAGAGTGCAATTGTTAAAGAATATGTTGCTTCAAATAAGAGGATAAATTACTTTTTCAATGGTGAAAACCTGGGTGTTGCTGCTGCATTAAATATTGCAGCCCGTAAAGCTATTGAAAAAAAATATTCTTATTTATTGACAATGGATCAAGATAGCACAGCTCCGGATCAACTTGTAGAAGTGATGTTGCGGACAGCAATCGAATATGACAAAGCAGGGATTGTCTCACCTTTGCATTCAAATATTTTCAAAACGCATCAGAAACATATTAACGAAGGAATTTCAAAGGTAGATGCTGTAATGACGTCGGGAAATTTACTCTCACTTGACGCTTATAATAGTGCAGGTGTTTTTAATGAAGATTTTTTTATTGACTATGTTGATGTAGAATATTGCTTAAGGTTAAAATCAAAAGGGTTTAATATTTATAAAGTTAATTCGATTGTACTTGAGCACAAAGAAGCAAATATATCTGAAAGTAAAATCCTTAACAGAAAGGTGTACCCGACAAACAATGATCCGAAAAGAATTTACTATAAAACTAGAAATTTACTCTACTTAAATAGTATTTATAGAAAAGAGTGTCCGAAAATAGTTAGAGATGAAATTCGTGTTCACATTAAAAACTTAGCTAAAATATTGTTACTTGAAAAACAAAAAATTCTTAAAGCTAAAATGGCGTTATTGGGGATTAGAGATTATCTGATAAAACGGAAAGGTTTTAAATTTTAGTGCAGAATGATTACAACGATAAAATTCTCATCTCATTTGTTATTGTTAATTATAACTTAGCAAATGAAATTGAAAACTGTCTGGATAGTCTAATTAAAAATGTTGGTGAAATTAATTTTGAAGTAATTATTGTAGATAATAATTCTCCAGATAAAAAATTATACGAAACTGAGAAAAAATTTTCTAATCCCAACATTCACTATTATTACTTGGACGATAACCTAGGATTTGGAAAAGGCTGCAACTATGGATATGCAAAATCAAAAGGCACATACATATGTTTTTTAAATCCAGATACTTTAATTAATGATCCTCTTCTTGAACCAATTATTGAATTATTTAAAGATGACGACAAGATAGGCATTATAGGTCCTAAACAACAGCTAAGATATAAAGTATTTGATTTTTCAGCTGGATATTTCCCAAATGTAGTATTTGAATTTTTTAACCTCTTCTGCATTGGAACTTTTGTCGAGGCTCTTTTAGTTTTCATAATCACTTCAATTAAGGGAAAAAAATACTTGCAGATGGATTGGATACTAGGAGCGGCAATTTTTATAAGGTCGGATTTATTTAAGAAGATTAATGGATTTGACAGGGACTTCTTTATGTTCTTCGAGGAAGTTGATCTTAGTAAACGAGCTATTGAAAGTGGATTTAAAGTGATTTATTATCCGAGTGTAAAAATAAATCATTTAGGGAGTGTTTCTGGTAAAAGAGATTATAGCTTATTTACTAAAAGAATATACTCAAGTAAATTTATCTTCATCTCAAAGCACTATAAGTCAATTAATAAATCCTTAATGAATTTTTTCCTTACTCTTCAACTTTTTTCTCAGTTAATTCTATGGATAGCGTGGTTTCCTTTTAACAGTTTAAAATCAAAACAAAAAATAAACGCCTTTATATATCTTATTAAACAAAGAATTAAGCTACTTTAAATGAATATCGGTATCGATGCAAGATTATTAGGTGAGAAGATTACAGGTATAACTAGATACTTAATTAATGTATTGGAGTACCTACCCTTATATGATACGAAGAATAATTATTCGCTTTTCACTTACAAACAAACAGAATTTGATGCAAATTTTTATAAACACCACATTGTGTATAACTCAAAGCTTCCAAGGCAGATTAAAGAGCATCTATGGCTTAACTTCACTTTACCCAAAATACTCGATAAAGAAAGCATTGATATATTTTTTACACCATATATTCTTGTCCCTCTTAAGAAAACATCTAAAAAAAATGTAATTGTCATCCACGATGTAATGACTAAAGCCTGCCCCCAGTTTTTTACCACGTATTATAAAAAGTATATGAGTGTTGTTGTTCCAAAAGCAATTAAAAGAGCCGATGAAATTGTAACTGTTTCTCAATCTGCAAAAAACGATATTGTCAGATATTATGGCGTTCAACCTGATAAAATTACAGTTACTCAAATATGGACAGATGGTAAGTATAAACCTCTGACTCTAAATCATGTGCAAATTAACCAAATCAAAAAAAAATTTGACTTGCCTGAAATTTTTATTTTGTTCGTTGGTGCTTTGGAAGAGAGGAAAAATATAACTGGTATTTTAAAAATTTCGGACATACTTAAATCCAGGCATATTGATATTAAAATAGTCTTAGTAGGAAATAGAGGATTTGGTTTTGATCGATTCGAAGATGAAATAATTAAAAGAAAAGATAGAGTGTTACTTATCGACTATGTGCTTGAACAGGATTTACCTTTAATCTATAATTTGGCTAAGATTTTCCTTTTCCCATCTTACTATGAGGGATTTGGTCTTCCTCCCCTCGAAGCAATGAAATGTGGATTACCAGTACTAGCTGGTAAGAATTCCTCCCTAATAGAAGTTGTATCTGATGGCGGTTTGATGTTTGAATCAGAAGACTATGATTCGTTTGCGAGTAGTGTAATTGAATTATTGCAGGACAAAAAATTTTATGAATCAATGAAATTTAAAGCACTTATGCAATCTGAAAAATTTAAACCAGAAAATGAGATTACTAAACTTATAGAGCTATTTAATTCAATGAATTGATAATCATCGCCATCAGTAAGTAAAATTAATAAAGTAGCTTACTTGCATTGTTAGCTTTAATTCTCACATCAAGGTTTCATATAAATAACTTGTCTTTGAATATTGGCCGTATTAACTTCAATTAATAAAAATTTAACATAAAGCTTTTATTTTTTTTACATAAAATTCGTTTAATACAAACTTATTTCAATAATTGAGGTCAAATAGATGAATATTGCCTTCATAAATCCCCCGTTTTTTCCTAAATATTCAAGGGGATCGAGAAGTCCTGCTGTTACTAAAAGCGGAACAGTTTACTATCCAATTTGGTTGGCACTAGCAGCCGGTGTTGCTGAAAAGAATGGTCATCAGATTACACTCATTGATGCGCCTGCAGAAGCAATTTCTTTTGATGAGACGATGAGCAGATTAACCAGGTTCAATCCGCATATGGCAGTTATTGAAACAAGTACCGGAAGTATAAGCAGCGATATAAGATTTGCAGAGGAAGTAAAGAAAAAATTTAATGACGTATTTATTTGTCTTGTTGGAAATCACGTTACTGCTGTTGATAAAGAAACTCTTAAGCAATCGAATTTAATTGATGCAGTTGCCAGGAATGAATATGAGGCCACAATAGTTGATTTGGCTACACGTCTTGAAAAAAATGAATCACTGGAAAATGTTCTGTCGCTAACCTGGCGTAATGGTGGTGAAATAGTTTCAAATGGTCATCGTCCTGCCGCAACCCAGGAAGAACTTGATGAAATGCCTTTTGCAAGCGAAATATTTAAAAGGTTTTGTAAACCGCGGGATTACTTTTTTGCTGCTGGTCGTTATCCTCAGATGATGGTTTATACGGGAAGAGGCTGTCCCTATCTTTGCACCTGGTGTGTTTATCCTCAAAACTTCTACGGTCACGCATATCGGCATCGTTCAGCTAAAAGTATTGCAGCAGAATTTAAATACATCGAGGAGAATTTTCCTGAAGTAGTTGAAGTAACTATTGAAGACGATACGTATACAGTTTATAAAAAGCATACAATAGAAGTCTGCAAGCTGCTCATTGAACAGAATAATAAGTTGACCTGGACTTGTAATGTTCGGGCCGATCTTGATGAAGAAACTATGCGCTGGATGAAAAAAGCTGGATGTAGATTGGTCATTGTTGGATTCGAAAGTGGTTCAAATGAGATACTTAAGTTGATGAAAAAAGGTGTGCGTGTTGAACAATTTACTGCAGCAGAGAGTGCCCGTAAAGCTGGGTTGTTAATCCATGCTTGCTACATGATGGGGAACAGAGGTGAAACTCTTCAAACAATGAATGAAACTTTGACACTTGCAAAAAGATTGAATACTGATACGGCACAATTTTTCCCGTTAATGTTGTATCCCGGAACAGAAGCTTACGACTGGGCAAAAAAAGAAGGGCTAATAACTGCAAAAACCTGGGATGACTGGCTGACTCCCGAAGGTCTTCACAATACAGTTGTTGGGACTCACGATCTTTCGGCAAAAGAAATTGTTGACTTTTGTAATTATGCAAGAAGAGATTATTATCTGCGGCCAGCCTATATGGTTATGAAGGCAAAAAATATTCTCAGGCACCCATCTGAACTTAAAAGAACATTAAAAGCATTCCTGACTTTTTACAAACACCTTTTTAGTAAAGAATCAAAAGCCAACACAAGCAAGTTTAAAACTCGATTGGCCCCTTATAAAGACGTAACAACCGGGATCATTCAAGATAAAACTTCAGAAAGTGTTGGTAATAAATCTTCTGAGACTAAAGTAATTCGAAAAGAACCTGTAGCTTAGATCGCTGCGACTAATTTTAAATTAGTTTCCATTAAGGATGCTATTGAATGCTCAAAATAGGTCTGGATGACTTTCTTTCTTAAGCACCTTTGATATAGCGATGCCAATCAAAATATAAAATTGATTTATATATTTAGCCTTACTTTTTACAATATTTATAGATACAAGTGGAATTATACATCGCTGCCATTTTCTGGTTTGCTGTTTTACTGCTTATTCATGCTTATCTGATTTATCCTCTTTCGCTCAGGATTTTTAAACTTTTTAAAAAAAGACCGCTTGCTAAAGATCAAGATAGTTTACCGTCGATTTCAATTTTGATAGCGGCACATAATGAGGAAAAAGTTATTGCTGATAGAATTGATAATATTAAAAGTCTCAACTTTGATTTCAGCAGGTTGGAATTAATAATCGGCTCGGACTGTTCTTCCGATCAAACAAATGAAATATTAAATGTTAAGAACAAGAATTATAATTGGTTGAAAGTCGTTACTTTTAACCAGAGAAGAGGAAAAGCTGCCGTGCTGAACGATCTGGTCGGTATAGCAAAAAATGACATTCTTGTTTTTAGTGATGCAAATACCCAATTTAACGAAGATGCCTTAATCAAGTTAATATCTGAATTTGCTGATCCAAAAGTAGGTGGCGTGTGCGGGAGGCTGGTTTTAGAGGAACCAGTGGATGATTTTGATAAAACTAATAGGGAAAGATTATACTGGCAGTATGAGACTCAGCTAAAAATACTTGAAGGTAATCTGGGTACACTTATCGCAGCAAATGGAGGAATATATGCCATAAGGAAAAACTTGTTTACTGAGTTTCCGGTTCAAGTTGCTATAACAGATGATTTATTCCAAACTTTAGCTGTCTTGCGACAAGGTTATAAGTTTATATATGATTTCGATGCGATCGCAGTTGAGGAAGTATCAAAAGAAATTTTGACGGAATTTAGAAGAAAAGTCCGGTTCGCAACTACAAATTTTCAAACTCTGAAATTCTTCAGGGGTCTTCTCATTCCTAAAAATTTACTTTTATCTTATACTTTTTTATCACATAAAGTTATACGCTGGTTTGTGCCACTGCTTCTTATTTTATTAATAATTACAAATGCTCTGCTTTTCAATTATCAATCCTTTTATAGAATAATCTTTTATTTTCAAGCTGGTTTCTATCTATCTGCTCTCCTGGGTTATATACTTAATAAATTGAAAATAAATATTTCGCTTTTTAGTATCATTTACTATTATGTATTTACTAACCTGGCGTTGTTTATAGGTCTATATAAATTTTTGATGAGGAAGCAGGTATACATCTGGAATTCAACTCCAAGATAGATCATGATACAATCCCTATTTAATTTCATCAGCAGCCAATTAACCTAACCCATGCAGCCAACCTCCAAAGTAACCAGTAATGTTACTGCAATATTTTTCGGCAGAGGTGCTGAAATGCTCATCACTCTTATTTCGGTTACACTGATTGCACGTAACCTTGGAGTTGAGCAGTATGGTTTGTTCTCGTAAATGATAGCATTCTAGTATTGACCAGGTAAGTATTTAGATCCCTCTGCTTTTTCCGACAATCATTTGCCATACGGTTAGGAGAATAATCTGTATGTCAAGCCAGAAGGACCAATTCTCAATGTACCACAAGTCGTAATCAATCCTCAGCTTAGTTCTTTTTCTGTTTTCATCTTCATCAGTGACATCTCCTCTCAATCCATGAATCTGCGCCCAACCTGTGATACCTGGTTTAACATTTTGCCTTAGTCTTATTTCGTCGACGATTTTACTGTAAATATTGTTATATGAGATGGCATGCGGACGTGGTCCAACAACCGACATATCACCAATCAAAACATTTATGAATTGTGGTAACTCATCAAGATTGTACTTTCTCAAAAATTTTCCAACACTTGTTATACGATGATCGTGTTCTACTACAGGTTTAAATTCATCAACTTTATTTTTTTCGTATTTCATAGTCCGGAACTTGATGCATTTAAATTTCTTGTTTTTTGCCCCAAGCCTGTCCTGAATGAAAAACAAAGGTCCTCTATCGAATATTAATGAGATGATCAATATTATAGGAAATAACCAGGAAAAAATAAATATCACTACCAGAAACGAAAAGAATAAATCAAATATTCTCTTCAGCATTCTCCACTGAACTTCATTTAATGGTTCTCTCCTAGCAGTAATTATAGGAAAACTTCCGAATGAACTTAATTGAAATCTTTTTGAGATTAAATTGTAATAATCAGGAATGATATGAACTTTAACAGCATACTTATCACAGGTTTTAATTATTCCTTCCAGTAGATGTCTGGATTCTTCCGGAATAGCAATAACAGCTTCATCCAATTTCATTTCAGTAAAAGTTTTTTCCAAATTCTCAAAAAATTGTTCTCCTGTTTTCTGATTATCTCCTGCATTTTCTGAAATAAATCCTTTAAAGTTGTATCCAAAATCGGGATTGCTCAGAATCATTGTCTTAAAGTTTTGGGCAAGTTCTCCATTTCCAATTAATATCAGGTCTCGGATATTTTTCCCTTTTCTTCGTACGTACTTCAGAATTTTTCTGAAGATGATTACACGAAAGCTGATTAAGAAAACAAGAAGGATGAAATAATATACAATGAAGTATCTTGTAAATAAGTTTTCTTTAGCTAGAAAGATAAATGTGATCGTAATTATGAGTTGAAGCAATGAGTTCTTCAGGATATTGGTAAACTGAACCGGAAAGTTTCTTGAGAAAAAATCATCGTAAAAGTTTAAGTAGTATGATGTAACAATCCATAACAGGTTCAAACCAATCAGCAGGAAAAACATATAATATCTTGCCAGCAAAATTTCCCATGATTGCGAATAGACTGCAGAAATCAGAAATGCACAGTTAAGCAGAAGAAGATCGCTTAATAATTTAAAGATGTATATCGATCGCTGGTTTACAATCATAAAATAAATTACTAAAACTTAATAACTAAAATTTCTAAGTTTCTCTGTTACAAACATTCTGATATTTTCTTCGAAGATCTGTCGGCTAAACTTTTCAGCATGCATTCTTATTGTTCTGACATCAAAATTGTCAATTCTTTTGTCGAATTCTTTGACTGCATTTTTTATTGACTCTGGATTCTGTTCGTTAAACAGGATTCCTGTTTTACCATTTATCACTGATTCAGCAGTTCCTCCTTTGTTCAGAGCAATTACAGGTGTACCGCATGCCATCGATTCAACAACCACAATACCGAAATCTTCTTCAGCAGCAAAAACGAAGGCTTTAGCTTTCATAAGTTTTTCTTTTAGTTTATCAGCTGGCTGGTGCGGTAAAAATTCGATATTGGGACCGGCGATATTTTTTATTTTTTCTTTTTCTGGTCCACTGCCTATAACAAGAAGCTTTTTTTCCGGCATCTGATTAAAAGCTTCAACTACCAAATCAACTTTTTTATAAGGAACAAATCTTGAAGCTATAAGATAGTAGTCTTCTTTTTTTTCTGATACTTCAAATTTATCAACGTCAACTGGTGGATAAATGACAGTCGAATCGCGATTATAAATTCTTTTTATTTTTTCAGCGATATGATGCGAGTTAGCGATAAAGAAATTTACATTGTCTGCTGATTTCAAGTCCCACTTTCTTAAATAATTCATAAAAGCCTTAGCAAAAAATCCTTTCACTCCGGTCAGATAATGCTCAGATTGATCCCATGCATATCTCATCGGTGAATGACAATAGCTAATGTGAAGCTGGTTTTTGTTTGTTTTTACTCCTTTTGATACTGCGTGGTTGCTGGAGATTATCAATTTATAATCTGAGAGATTTAGTCTATCAATTGCAGTTGGAAAAAGAGGAAGGTAGTATCTGTGCTTTTTTCGTGCGAGTGGAAGTTTTTGAATGAACGTCGTATTTGCTTTCTTCCCCTTAAGAATAATATTTCTTTGTTCTTCATTCAGAAAATCAACAAGTGCGAATAGGTCAGCATCTTTCCAGATGTTTGCAAATGATTCAACAACTCTTTCAGAGCCAGCGTAACTTACTAACCACTCGTGAATGATTGCTGTCTTATAATTTTTATTAATCATAGTTTTTATCTAATTAACTATTCGTGTATTGTTCTAATTGAGAATTATATGTTTGAGTAGATATCTTTAATTTTATTCATCATATTGTCTAAAAGAAATTTGTCCTCAATCATCTTCAAGGAATTTTCTCTAAAAATCTTCATCCGATTTTCGGAGTTCGCCAATCCGAGAATTTTTTCTACTGCAATTTCCGGTTTAGTCAAATTAAAGAGGTAACCATTCTCACAATCAATTACTACTTCGTTGTTTCCGGTAACATCAGAAGCAATAATTGGTAATCCGCAGGAAGCAGCTTCAATTAATGAATAAGGTAAACCTTCCCATAATGAGGTTGATAGATAGATATCACTTGCCAACAAATATTCGACTATATTATATCTGAAACCAAGTAGTTTTATATTTTCAATTTTTTTTTCAAAAATAAGTTGCTCAACTTCTTTACGCAGTTCTCCATCGCCTATAATTATAAATAAAAACCTATCAATATAATTTAATCTTTCAGCGATATTTATAAGCAATGGCAGGTTCTTCTGATAGCTGAATCTTAGCACCGAAATAATAAGAAATTTCTCAAATGGTAGATCAAGTTTACTCCTGATTTTAATTTTAGATTTAATTGGAGGCTCAACTAAAGAAATCGCATTATAAATAACGTGGGATTTTTTTTTATCGAATATCTTATATTGCGAACAAATTTTTTGTTCACCAAAAGAAACATTTATAAATAAATTAGTTAAAAGATTTAAAAATCGCTCGAGTAAAATGTATAAATTTTTGCCAATAAAGCTATATTCCTGTATATGGAATCCATGAAACGTGTGGATAACTATTAGATCGGAAATAAATATTTTCATTAATCTGCTATACAAGCCTGCCCCTTTACCATGGGAATGTATGATGCCAATAGAATTTCTTTTAATAAAAAAGAGCAGTTTGAAAAACCTAAACACGTTAAAAGAGCGAAACGGCATCACAAAAAAACTGCTCATACCAATTTGTTTCTGCCACTGAATACCAAAAGGTATATCTAATGGTGCCGCAACGTAAAAATCAAAAAAGTTAGAAAGGTTTTTTAGAAGCAGATTTATATGATATGGTCCACCACCTATGTCAGATCTTACAGTAATTAGGATTATTTTTTTCTTATCGGTATTCAAGTTGTTGTTATTTCATTTAAGCAATTGATTATATTAAAAACCAATCTTTTATGAATTTTTCACATTTAAATTTTTTATGCTCATCCCTCCAGAAAAAATAAAAATATTATTGCTTGGAGAGGAATATCACGCTAAGGTGTTTAATGAACAACTGGAAAATTATGAAAAATCAGTTTTCGAACCTAAATATTATAATGAACTGCCTTCAAATGAAGTTCTTGAAACATTTGATCTTTTCCACCTGATATCATCACCAATTCCCGTTATCAAAAAATTAAGACGCTATAAGAGACCGGTTTTTTACCATTGGATAGGTACAGATGTTTATAGATTTATTAATGATGCATTCATAAAAAGATTTTTCAAAAAACTAATTATCAATTCTCCAATTGTTCGCAACCTGGTTGTTTCAGAAAATCTTAAGTATGAGTTGCAGCAATACAGAGTTGAATCCACTATTTTTCCTTTAACAAAACTAAAATTTGTGGATGATATACCACCACTGCCTGAAAAATTTTCAGTGCTATCATATGTGCCAAAAAACCGTTGGGATTTTTATCATGGAGATTTGATTACTGAGTTGTCAATAAAAATGCCGGATGTTGATTTCCATATTTTGGCTGCTGGAAAAAATAGTGGCAGAACAAATCTCTTCTTTTATGACTTTATCCATGACACTATTCCATTTTATAAAAAATGTTCTGTGCTATTGAGATTTACTGTACACGATGGTTTACCAAAAATGGTTCTCGAGGCATTATCCAACGGAAGACAAGTTTTATGGAATGAAACATTTCCACACTGTTTTGCTGTTAATAATTTAGATGAATGTGTCGAGATCCTAAATAAACTAAAATTAAATTGTCCGCTTAATACAGAAGGTAAAAAATTTGTGCAGGATTCATTTAACGAATCAAAAATAATTGGTAGCTATTATCAGTTATGTAAAAACATTCTTTTTAACCAATGAATAAAATAATTTTACCGGCTATAGGGATTACATTTTTAGTCCAACTGGTTGTCTTTTTCATTGGAATAGGGAATAATGTAATTATCTCTCGTTTATTAGGACCAGAAAGTCTTGGAATTTTTGCAATTATAATTGTGATAGTTGAACTTGCTTTAAGAATTGTTAATCCCGGAATTGATACCTCAGCAATTTATTTTATTAGCAACAAAAGGTTTGAATTCAGAGAATATATCAGCACATATTTTATAAATGCAATTATCATTATAGTTCTGGGAATACTCATACTGGTGTTACTAAATCAAATTGAGTCTGTAACTTTATTTTCAGAAACACTAAATCTTAATTTTATAGCTGATTTTTTTCCGGTTATTGTTTTTTATTTCATTGCGTTTTTATTTTATGAATTTGGTGTTAAGATTCCCCTCGGACTGGAAAGATTTAATGAATATAATAAGATACAATTACTTAAACCAATAATACTATTTGTACTTCTTATTGTTTCCTTTTTTATATTCACAATTAATTTAGATTTAGTGCTACTCGTCGTGGGTCTTTCATTTATTATACCTGGTTTACTTTATTGGCGAATGGCTTTGCCAATTAATTTTTCCTGGAGAAAGGAACCTGCGGAAAAATCTTTTCGCTTTGGTATTAAAATCATGCTTGGTAACCTGGTGCAATTTTTAAATTACAGAACTGATATTCTATTAATAGGATTTTTTCTTTCCGGAACAGAAGTTGGATGGTATTATGTCTCTGTTATAATTGCTGAACGTCTCTTGTTTCTAACCCAGGCTACATCAACAATTTTATTTCCATCTGCCAGCAGTTCAGATATTCAAAGAGAAAAAACTCCTATTCTTTCAAGACTTAATTTCACCTTTGTTTTCGCAGGTTCAATTATTATTGGTATAAGTGCTTATTGGCTCGTGCCGCTGCTTTTCTCCGCAGAATACAGCAATTCAGTTTTGCCTTTAATAGTAATTCTTCCCGGGATTATTTCGCTATCAGTTTCAAAAATATTGTCAGCGGATTTTATTTCACGTGGATTGCCGCAGTATAGCTTATATGTCAGTCTGTTAAATTTCTGTTTGAATATTGGCTTTAATATAATTTTAATT
>JACZKK010000021.1 GCA_014860115.1 Ignavibacteriaceae bacterium | reverse complement strand
GGGCATTTTCACCCGGTTAGGTGAAAAGATAGTTGGCGGCACGACTTTTCACGTTGTATATGCAGGTAAGTTCGAGACGTATGAGGATGCAGAAAATTTTCTGCCGGTTATAAACTCTCGCTATAAAGTAAACGGAAGCATAGTTCCTATTCCTCTCCAATAATCGTGAAAATTACATTCATTGGCACAGGCTCCGGAAAAGCTTCACTAAATCGTAATCACACCTCTTTACTATTAACTTCGGGAGAATATATTTTGCTTGTTGATGCAGGAGATGGAATTTCCCATGCCTTGATGAATAGTAGAATTAATTTTGAGACAATTAACGGCATTCTTTTTTCTCATCTTCATCCAGATCACTTTTCTGGTTTACCGGCATTGATAGTTCAGATGAAAATGATGAATAGGAATAAACCACTCGATATTTTTATTCACGAAAGTCTTAAAGCTGTAGTTGAAGAATTTTTGTTGCGATCTTATCTGCTTCCTAAAAGAATGGAATTTGAAATTCATTACAAAACTTTTGCAGATGATGAACGATTCATAATTACAGAAGAATTTTCATTCCTTGCCAGAAAGAACTCTCATTTAGGCAACCTCGAAAAATTCAAAGATAAATATCCATCTCTCAGTTTGTATAGTGCAAGCTTTCTTTTTGAAGCTTGGAATAAAAAAGTCATTTACACTTCTGATGTTGGTTCAGAGGATGATCTATTATTATTCAGAGAATATGTCCCAGACATTTTTATCAGCGAAGCAACCCACATCTCACCTTTAGCTATTATTAACAAGATAATCATCATAAATCCTTGCAAGAAGGTCTATTTGACTCATTATTCAGATGAAGATATTCCAGCCATAAGTGAAATTTTGGCAAACCTTCCTTCAGATCTAAAAGAAAAAGTAAAATTAGCTATAGACGACTTATCCTTAGAAATTTGAATGATTATATTGAATAAGTCCTCAAAAAGTTCTATTTCAATTCAGCTTCATATTAGCTATTTTTACTCCTGCGACAGTTTGTCATTCTAATCTTTATAGTATTTCAGTGAACAGAGAAGAATTTAAAAAGAAACACGGAATCATCTCCAACTCCAGTGAAATAAATGATCTGGTTGATGTGGTAATGCAGGTATCTACTTCCGATATCACCATACTTGTTTATGGTGAAAGCGGTGTTGGTAAAGAAGTATTTGCGAGAGCAATCCACAACTCAAGTAAGCGAACGGGCAAGGAATTAATTAGCGTGAATTGTGGTGCAATACCGGAAGGGATTCTTGACAGTGAACTATTCGGACATAAAAAAGGTGCATTCACCGGTGCGTTTGAAGGACGGAAAGGATACTTTGAAATTGCCGATGGTGGAACTTTGTTTCTTGATGAGATTGCCGAGATGCCTCTAACTACACAGGTTAAAGTTTTAAGAGCAATCGAATTTAAAGAGTTTATGAGGATAGGTGCTGAGACTGTTACCAAAGTTGATGTGCGAATAATTGCAGCTACTAATAAGGACCTGCAGGAAGAAGTCAACAGTAGGAGATTCAGGGAAGATCTTTTCTTCAGATTGAAAGCTGTAAGTCTGAGCATTCCCCCGTTAAGAAAAAGGAAAGAAGATATTGAATTACTTGCCAATCACTTTCTTGAAGGATATGCATCGGCAAACAAAATTGCTTCTCCGAAAATTACACAGGATGCGATGGCAATTCTTATGGAATATAACTGGCCAGGAAATGTACGTGAACTAAAAAATGCCATCGAAACTGCAGTAGCCCTAAATAGAAACGGAGTACTTGATATTGATTCTTTTGCAGACTTGATTGTTCACAGAGAAGAAACTTACTCTTCAAGAAATCTTCCTGTCTTTTTAAGAAAAACTCCTGAAGATGCAGATAGAGAAATTCTTTATAGAGCACTCTTCGAAATAAAAAAAGATTTGATCGAATTAAAGGATATAATACTGATGACCGGAAGAGAGGCAGTTGTAAAAGGTGAAGAGCCAAAGAAGAATCTTTTTGCTCTCGACGTCATCGAACGAGATACTATAAAAGCAGCTCTTGATAAAACAAGAGGAAATAAAAGAAAAGCCTCCAAATTGCTCAATATTAGTGAAAGAACTCTTTACCGGAAGATAAAACAATACGATTTGATAGAAGAATGAAATTGAAAAGACAAAATAAAACGAATCGATTGAAATTGTTGACCATTACTTTGTTGTTCGTAACAAGCGCCGTGATTAATTTTGGATGCGGCTCATATTCTTTTACAGGTGCGTCAGTACCGGCTCATTTGAAAACAATTGCGATTCCTATTGCTGAGGATAAAAGCCCGGCAGCTATTCCAGGATTAAGAGAGCTTTTAACTGAGAACCTGATTCAGAAATTTATTAGTGACAACTCACTTCAGGTGACCGAACGATCAACAGCAAATGCAACATTGGAGTGTGTAATAACTTCAGTGACTGATGCACCTGCAATCGTAAGTGCTGGTGAGCAGATTACATCGAGAAGGTTAACAATTAACGTAAAAGTTATTTATAAAGACCTTGTTCAGAAAAAGACAATATTTGAAAATAACTTCACCAACTATGGCGATTATGTGCCAGGTGAAGCAACAAATAAAAGGGAGGATGCCATAAACACTGCTGTAGATAAATTATCTGAGGATATTCTACTTGCAGTAGTTTCAGGCTGGTAAAAAAAAGGAAAATTTAATGGATAATATAGTTTTAGTAGGATATTTCGTTTCGCTATCAATACTTTTCATCTTCGGTCTTCACGGCTTTGTTCTTCTTTACTATCACCGAAAATATAAGGATGTAAATTTCAACTCTACTAAAGATTTTGATGACGCACCTTTAGTTACAATTCAACTGCCGTTATATAATGAGCTTTATGTTATTGAAAGGTTGATCGATAAAGTTTGTGAAATTGAATATCCAAAAGAAAAATTGGAGATTCAGGTACTTGATGATTCGACTGATGAAACTGTAGATGTTGTTGCTAAAGCAGTTGATGCGAAGAAAAAAGAAGGCTTTAACATTGAACATGTCAGAAGAAGTAACAGGGAGGGATTTAAGGCAGGTGCCTTAAAGGAAGGTTTGAAGATAGCAAACGGAGAATTTGTTGCCATCTTTGATGCTGATTTTATTCCGCACTCAGATTTTCTTAAGAAAACGTTAAAGTTCTTTACTGATGAAAAAGTTGGAATGGTGCAGACCCGTTGGGAACATCTGAATGGTGATCATTCACTTATTACAAGAGCACAAGCGCTTGCTCTCGATGGTCATTTTGTTATTGAACAAACAGTTCGTAACAAAGCTGGATTCTTTATTAACTTCAACGGCACAGGAGGAGTTTGGAGAAAATCCTGTATAGAAGATGCAGGTAACTGGCATGCCGATACGTTGACCGAAGATCTTGACCTCAGCTACAGAGCACAGCTTAATGGATGGAAGTTTGTCTTCCTGAAAGATTTTACTTCACCTGCAGAACTGCCACAAGAAATTAATGCTCTGAAGTCACAGCAATTCAGATGGACGAAAGGTGCAATTGAAACAGCAAAAAAAATTCTACCACTTGTCTGGAATTCTGATGTTCCTTTAAGAATAAAACTTTACAGCACATTTCATCTTACTAACAACATAGTTTTTCCGTTTATTCTGCTTGCTGCAATCCTGAATGTACCGCTCATCTTCGTAAAGAACAGCGGTGGTCACGAAGTTTATTTTGCTTTTATGTCAATCTTCGTTTTAGCATTCATCAGCTCATTTATGTTTTACCTTTATTCGCAAAAAGATATTCACCCCGATTGGCGAAAAAGAATTGTGCTCTTCCCGATTTTTATGGCTGGAAGTATGGGGTTTGCATTGAATAATTCCCGTGCAGTTTTTGAAGGTTTACTAAACCGAAAGAGTGAGTTTGTTAGAACTCCGAAATTCAAATTAGTTTCAGAAAAAGATACGTGGGTTGGCAAAAAATATTCTAAAAGTAAAATTGGTTTTGCGGTTTATGTTGAGTTAATTCTTGCATTGTACTGTTTAATCGGAGTTGCATCGAGTATCTATTTTATG
This sequence comes from Ignavibacteriaceae bacterium, assembly GCA_014860115.1. Classification (GTDB taxonomy): domain Bacteria; phylum Bacteroidota; class Ignavibacteria; order Ignavibacteriales; family Ignavibacteriaceae; genus IGN2. The sequence goes on along the minus strand of JACZKK010000021.1, from coordinate 74 downwards.
GAAATAGCAAGCCTTCCATTTCAGCTATTATTTTTTATTGGATTTTCATTCGTCTCGATCACTTCCATCAAACA
>JACZKK010000020.1 GCA_014860115.1 Ignavibacteriaceae bacterium | reverse complement strand
ATTTAACTCTTTAACTTTACCACTAACCGGTGATTTAAATGAAATGCTTCTCCGTCCCTGACTAACAGTAAATAAAGATTGACCTTTTTTAACTATCATACCAAGATTTGGCAGACCGATAGAATCTATTTTTCCAATTATCTTCTTTGCAAAATCATCGATACCAACTTTAACTGTACCTTCTTCACCAATATTAGCCCAGCAATGTCCCTCAGAAATAAAAACTCCGCCGGGTATTTGAAATTCTGGAGTCTTGGATCCCACAGCTTCTTTAAGATGTGTGATATGAACTTTGGGCTTGAGCATCTTGCTGATTCTGTCCTCACGCTTTATCAAAAGTTTCTTTACAAATTCAAGCAGTTCATCTTCTGTAAACGGCTTTTGAACATAATCCATTGCACCGAATTTCATACACTCAACAGCGGTTTCAACGGTTGCAAAACCAGTGATAATAACTACATCAATATCAGGGCGGAGGTGTTTTACTGATTTTGTTACTTCAAGTCCATCCATCTCAGGCATTTTTAAATCGGTAAAAACAAAATCGTACGAATGAGTTTGAATCAGGCCCAATGCTTCTTTTCCCTGTTCAACTGTATCAACACAGTAGCCATCAAGCACGAGAATTCTTCTGAAGCTATCTAGTATAACCGACTCATCATCTACACAAAGAATTCTTGCTTTAGGATTTTCGACTTCAGCTCGTTTGAGGGTTTTGGCCTCCCTGCTGTAATCAAGGTTAAGACTTACTTTCAAAGCCTCTTCCCTTTCCTGTATCACTTTCTTTTCTTTAACTCTTTTTGCTATATATCTTATTGTGATATCAGCAATGATGAAAACAATTACTGCAAGTACGAATAGTGCCATTGTAACTCCCTATTAAATTTAATTTCTATAAATATAAAATTATTCAATACTCAAAAATAGCGCTCTACATCCTATCAGATGCAAACGGGACAAGGTATTTCAAATCATATTCCATATTTGATGGTATCACTTTGTAAATCCAACCCGCGAAATATGGATCTTTTTCAAGTAAATTAATATCTTTAAATATTTTTTCATTCCGTTCAATTATTCTGCCACCCACAGGCGAGAGAAGACGATGAATTAGTTCATCATCAGTTACCAAATTCGCACAGGAATCACCCTGAATGATCTCTGCGTCAATTTCCATTAATTCTATGTTCACGAGCTTTTCAATAGTCTCAAGAAATAAATCAGTAGCTCCAATGACAGCTATGCCTTCCGATTGAAGATTCATCCAGCTTAAATTACCTAATCGTTTATATTTTGGTGGTCCCGGAACATATAGGATAGATGTTTTATCATTTCTAAATTTTGCGTCTTCAATTCCTTTTTGCACTCTGTAAAATTTAATTCCACGACTGATAGCACTGTTTAACTCTTCAAACGTAAATGGCTTCGGAACAAAATCAATGGCACCTTTATAAAGAGATTTGACTGCATTCTCAACTGTCGAGTATCCGGTTATCATAATAACCGGTGTTAGAATTTTCCTTTTCTGCATCTCATCTAAAAAAATAAATCCATCCATTTGTGGCATCATTATATCGCAAAGTATTAATGAGTACTCTTTGTGTGAGAGTTTTTTCAAGGCTGAAGCAGCATCATTGTCAGAATCAACGTTCAGTCCTTCAGCTGTAGCAATTCTTGAAACAGCATTAAGTATTACCTGTTCATCATCTATAACTAATATTTTTTCGTCTTTCGTCATTGAATTTCTAAGCACTCTGACTTATCGGTAAAAGTATTGTAAAGGTAGTTCCTTTTCCAATTTCGCTTTCAACGTTTATTGTTCCATCGTGATTATCAATTATTCCCCAAATTACAGCAAGACCAAGTCCTGTTCCCTTCTGACCTTTTGTGCTGTAAAATGGTTCGAATATTCTTGGGAGATCCTCTTTTTCAATTCCACTTCCGTTATCTGATATTTTTATTTCCACATAATCTCTCACGCCGGCTTCGTCAACAAAAGACCATCGCTGCCAGTCACACTGTGGATTGATACAACCTTCAAAAATACCACGAGGAGGAACTTCGAAAGTATAAACAGCAGATTTACACTTAGGACAGCTTGAATCTTTATCAACTACCGATATGTTGCATTTGGGACAGGATATCTGAAGCTGTTCGGAGGATTTAATTTCAATACCATATTTATCTCTGTTCTTTCCATAAGTTGGATCAAGATTTACAAAGCCCTCTTTACCATTTTGAACAAGTTTCAGTTTAATACTTGGCTTCCCATCAATTTTCATTTCTTCATTCATCAGTGAATGTCTTTTAGAACAAACAGCATTTTTTATCTGCAATGTTCCATAAGGTGTAAGGCTGATAATTCTTGAAGCAACCGAAATTGCTCCGCTTCGTTCCTGCACTGCATCTGAAGCATTGACAAGTAAGTTGATGAATACCTGCTGCATCTGGTTTGAATCAATTTTAAAGAGAGGAATATTCTCTTCCAGATTTTTATCAAGCTTTATGTGCTTCATAGATAATTGATTATCAACCACAGCTACAGCGTTGCTGATAATTTCATTGATGTTAGCATTGCTTTTTTTCGGAACAGACTGACGTGCAAAATCGAGCAGACTTTTAACTATTTCCCTGCTTCGTTTTGTTTCTCTTACAATCACCTTCAAATCTTCTTCAATTTCCGGGTTGTTTACTCTTTTCAGAAGAAAACTGCTATAAGTTAAAACAGCAGTGAGCGGGTTATTTATTTCGTGGGCTACTCCTGCGGCAAGCCTTCCCATCGAAGCCATCTTATCTGATTGGAAAAGTTGCAAACGTGCATCGGCTAATTTTTGTGTCATATTATTGAAAGACTTACCAAGCAAACCAAGTTCATCAGATCCTAAATCTTTAATTACATAATTCAAATTCCCGGTTCCAACTTGTTCAGTTGCATTTACTAATTCATTGACGGGTTTTTCAATCCACTTTCGTACAAAAATTCCGATAATCAGGCTTAACAAAGCAATTGCAATCACAGCAAAAACAATTGATCGAAATTCACTGCTTACAATTTGAGCATCTACATCTTTTAAGCTTAATTTTACATCAAGCACACCAAGCACTTTTTGTTCTGCAGGATGAACATGGCAATCCGCTTCCCAGCAGGACTGTTCATTATAAATTGGATTAATTATTCCCAGAATTCTGGAAGAATCCTGTGCTGAATCGTAAATACGCATTCTGTCTTCCATCGGTAATCGTTCAAGCGGTTCGTTTGCTGTATGGCAAGCATAACATGCTTCCGCTTTCTGATCTACCATCTCTCCGATGAATTCCTTTTGTGAAGAAAAAATTATTCTTCCCTCTTTATTGAAAATCCTTATCTCCTGTAACCCGGGTTCCTGTGCAATTGTATTAATAATATTATGTGTCTGATCACTTCTGTTTTCAAGCATGCTTAAATGAGTACTGTTTCTTATAGTCTCACTTAATTTATTAGCATAGATTTCCGCCTGAGAAAGTAGTTCATTGCGTTGTGCTTGTATGCTGAGAAAAGAATAAACACTAATAATACCTATGGTAACTACACCTACTGTCAATATCAGCTTGAGACTTATTTTTGTAAATGCCTGTTTGAGTTTCATCTAAATCAATTTAATAAAATTTATTTTACAAGTTTCCCGGGTTTATTAGCTGGATAAGTCATATCATCATGGCAACCTTCACAGGAAGGTTTCTTTGAATAATCTTCACTCTCGTGACAATCACCACAATCAAATTCAACATGCATTTCATCCAATATTAATCCTGTGACTTTATGGTTAAAATTTGATGAATTCCACTCTGAGTGACAACTCTGGCATGAACTATTCAAACCTGTAAATACCGATTTACTCTGGTGACAGCTTGTACAATTCAATTTTGAATGGTAACTCTTCAAATTGAAACCGCTCCTTGCCAGGTGATTAAATGGAGCCATTTCTTTTGAAGAATGACAGGACGCGCAACCTGTTTTAACTTTTGTGTCGTGACAGCTTGAACAGTTTTTATGTTTTACTTCAAGCGAAACCTTTTCAACTTTTTTCTCGGGTTCAGTTGAATGACATTTAGCGCAGCTTTCCTGCTGATGGCAGCTTTTACAGTCTAAACCGTAAATATCTGTATGTTCATTGTGGAAGAAAGTTACAAGCTTCCCTTTTTCATGCGTAGTGTTATAAACTAGTTTTGTAGGAACTTTTATTTCCGGATGAACTCGAGTCTGCTGATAGTCTTTTACAGTATATGCAGATTTGCCGCTTTCGTTTGTTTCGTGACAGCTTTCACAAGCAACATTGTTGCTCCACTCCTGATGGCAATCCATACATTGCCTGTGATAAGCACCTTTCAAATCTGGCTTGCTTATATCTGTTCTTTGCCTTCCAGATTCATGACAATTATCACAGCCGACAACATCACCCGGCGGATTATAGTGGTGGCACATTTCGCATCCACCTGACATTTCAGACATTTCTGCATGAATCCTGTGCGAAAAGATAACAGGCTCGTACAGATCCTGAACACTTTTCAGCTTATCCATTTTTATAACTGCAGGCGACTTTGCCGGTGACATATAAACTGTCATCATTTTCTCACGCGGACAAACTATCAAACAGGGATTTGATTTGGTCGGTGTTTCACACGCATGACACAAGCTGCAGTTAAATTTTAATTGTGAATGATCCTGTGCAATTGCAGGAAAAGGAAAAGAAAAAAATAAAAATGTAAACAGGATGATTGATATTTTTATATAAGTTTTCATCATACACCTTTAATTGCATATTTAGTTTTTCTCAATGCACTTTTAACAGGCAAACTGATAATCGGGAATATCATAACAAATGCACGGTAAATCAATATTTCAAGTGCTATAAAACCAAGCGTTACCGATATTTCACCAATCGATGGGAAATAGGAAGTTTCCGTATAAGGAGGATTGTAAGCAATAACGAAATTATTAAACCGATTGAGAACAACGCCAAATATTACGAGCATTGAAGCTATGTATAACCCCGTTGTTGACTGCCGAACAGATGACGAAAGAAACATTCGAAGAGGTATCACAACACCAACTACAATTTCAATCGTGAACATTATGCTGGGAAGAGTGAGTTCTGTCAGATAAACAAATGATTCCCTTATGAACATATCTCCAATCTTAGCTGCAAGGTAAATCCCCAGAATGGGTCCGACAAATCTTGAAAGGCTGGTTAAAACATCTTTTTCAGGTTTAAGCCCAAATGATTTCGATGCAGAAAGTGACTCCATAATTACCATTGGAAATCCGACTGAGAAAGCTGATAACAAAAACAAAAGAGGTAATACCGGCGTCTGCCATAGTGGATGCATTTTCTCTCCAGCAATAATCATTAGAGTACCAAGCGATGACTGATGCAAGCACGAAAGAACAACTCCGGCTATGATGAAAACAAACATGAATTTATTTAATGTTCGATCCAGCAATCTGAGCAAACTATCAATAATTTTATTGAACATCGAAAGAAATCCGGGAAGGTTTACTCTTCCAATAAATCTTTCAGTCACAATTGGCAAAAATTCAATATAGAGTACACTTAAGTATACCATAACACAAATGCCCACTTCAAATAACGCAGAGTTACCATTCCACATTATAAGCGGATGCCAAACATAATACCACCTGCCGATATCGGTTACAACACCAAGTGCAACAAAAGTATAGCCGAGTAATGCAGTTAAAAGCGCAGGCCTAACCAGCACTTCATATTTATCACGATGCCAGATATGACCTAATGCAGCGGTAGTAAATCCACCTGCAGCCAGGGCAACACCAGCCGCAACATCTAAGCCTATCCAGATTCCCCAGGGAAAAAACTGAGTTAAATTGGTTACAGCACCAAGACCAAATAAATATCTTACGGCTAGAAAAGCTAAACCGGCTAATGCGATTAATGTGATTACAATTACCCAGGGAGTAAAGTATTTGTGTTTAATTTGTTCTGGTTGAAATTCGTGTTCCATTACTCTTTACCCTCCCCTTTATTATCTTTATTTTTTGAGATCCACATTATCCCACCGAGCAAAGCGTAGAGTGCAATAGGAGGTACAAAGTATGCAAAGATTCCATGTTGAATTGATTCTGAGACTCCGGGTGCTGGCTTATCGCCTAATTTCGGAAAATCCAGTTCTTCAAAGTTTCTGCTGGAGAGATACATCCACGATGTCCCTCCAACTTCAGTGAAACCATAAATCTTGTTTACATACCTATCGGGATAAAGTTCTATTCTTTTTTCTGCAACTTCAATTAGATTCCTTCTTCTGCCATATGTAATGGCTTCCACAGGACAGATTTCAACGCAAGCTGGAAGCAAACCTTCCTTCGTTCTTTCAAAACAAAAATCGCATTTGTGAATATTCGGCTGGATTGCTTTATCATAATCAAAAGTAGGTACTTGAAAAGGACAAGCAACCATACAGTAACGACAGCCAATACACATATCTGTGTCCCAGATTACTGCTCCATTTTCTTCTTTTGAAAAAGCACCAACGATACAAGCTGAAACACAGGCTGGATGATCACAATGCATACACTGCACCTTTACATTCAATGGACTCCTTGGATCTGCAGGATTCTCATATCTATTAACAACAGTATAAGCATCATTTGCAGGTCTCCTCATGTTTTCAAAGACCGATTCATCACTATAATCTTCAAGATTACCTGCTGGAATATCGTGAGCTGTTTTACACGCCCATTCACATCTTCGGCAGCCGATACAAACAGTAGTATCAACAAGAACACCCATTCTGTCTTCGGATAAATCTGATTTGGATTGTGCTAGTAATTTATTGGCTGGAATACCCGAAATAGTTGCACCTGCAACCCCAAGAGTTTTTAGAAAGTTTCGGCGGTTCAATTCTCCCATAATTTCACCATTTTTATTTGGATTTGTTCAGTGGATTTTCTTCCTCCACAGCAAAATCGTACCAATATTATACTCTCAATGAATCTTAGAACTTACTGAAAATCGTTAAAAAGCTACCGTTTTTGAAGGAATAAGAATGTGAGATTAATTGACAAATGTTAATCATCTCTTATTTGTGATAATTCAATATATGCTGGTTAGCAATATTGAGAATTATGTATGTCAATTATTAAGGAATGAATTGTTGAGACATTACAGTTCGGGATTTCTCGACAACTTTTTTTGAATGAGAATACAAAACTTCAAGTATGAGTTAAATCAGATTAGCGAGTGTTTCGTTCCGCAGCGTGGACAGAAAAGCTCCGTCTTCTTGTAGTCAGGAGGAATTTTAATTTTTAATCCGCAGGAACAATTGATAAATGAGTAGTTATTAACCTTCATCATAATATCTCCCGTATCCCTTTTGGTTTGTTTGTTTAAACCAAGTGCAACAGGAGTAATTGAAGCTTCTTTTAATCCTATAGGAGTTTGGTCAGCTAAACCTGAAGAAGGAATTATTGGTGACTTGCTTCTTTTTATTTTATTGAACGCATTTTGATAATCAACATAATTAGCTCCACCGGACATACTTCGTAGAATTCTTACTCTTTCGGAAATTGGAGGATGAGTGCTGGAAAGATTAGTTAGTTTCTGTCCTTTCGGTTTAAGAGGATTAACGATATACATCGGAGCGGTAACTTTATTTGCAGTTTTCAGATCAATTGAACTATCTGAAATTTTTTCCAATGCAGAGGCAAGTCCTTCTGGATATCTTGTGTAGCGAACTGCACTTGCATCAGCCAGATATTCCCGCTTTCGTGAAATAGCAAAATATAGCAGCTGTGCAAGTATCGGTGCAAGTATTGCAAATACGATTGCAACGATCATAATTATCATTTGTCCTTGCCCGCTGCTCTTGGAAGATTTTGAACTGTATCTTCCTCCACCTAACCAAAGACTTCTGAGAAACACTTCTGAGATAAGAACAATACTGCCGAGCATAATTCCGGAAAAAGTCATAAACATAACATCACGATTAACGATGTGAGATACTTCGTGAGCAACAACTCCCTGCAGTTCATCCCTGTTCAGTCTCGCAAGAAGACCTGCGGTAACAGCAACAGCGCTGTTCTCCGGCTTGATGCCTGTTGCAAAGGCATTCGGTGCGGCTTCATTGATGATATAAACTTTAGGCATCGCTGGAAGGCTCGCAGAGATTTTCATTTCTTCAACAATATTAAAAAGCTGTGGATGAACTTCTTTGGTAACTTCTTTAGCACCGCTTACAGCTAAAAGAATTTTGCTTCCACTGAAGTAACTAATCAACGACAATATTCCCCAGATAACAAATGCAAAGAAAATCCCGATGAATCCGCCGCCATCGGGATAGTATGCACTGCCAAAAAAATACCCGAGAAGAAGTAACGTAACACCCATCGAAATGAAGAGTACTAAGGATTTACGCCTGTTAGATTGAATCAGCTCCCACATCAGTTAGCTACCCCTATCTTCTTTCGTTTGCATAGATGTATGAATAGATGATTGCATGATTGAATAATGGAATAAAAATATCTTGTCAAGTTTGGTCAAAATTATTTTTTGTTATTAGTTGTCTGTTGATGGTTATGGTTTATTAGTTGCAGGTTGTCAGAACGAATAAACTAATTGACTAAAACTGAAAACTATCAAACCAAAACTAAAAACCATTAAACCAATGACTAACTTTTCAGAAACTTACTTTCGGAACTTCTCGTTCTTTTGCATCTTCAACCTGGAAGAATTCTTCCTGTAAAAACTTGAACATACCAGCAATGATGTTCGAAGGGAACATCTGGATTTTGTTATTATAGAACAGCACCTGATCATTATAACTCTGTCTTGCAAAAGAAATTTTATTTTCAGTTGAAGTCAACTCTTCCTGCAAAGCAAGGAAATTCTGATTTGCTTTCAAGTCAGGATAATTTTCAACCTGAACACGAAGCTGCCCCAAAGCACCACTTAACAAACCTTCTGCTTGTGCCTTTTCACCAACAGTTCCTGCATCCATAGCCTGGCTGCGGTACTTTGTTATGTTTTCCATTATTTCCCGCTCGTGCTTCATATAACCTTTTACGGTTTCAAGTAGGTTCGGGATTAGGTCGTGTCTTCTTTTTAACTGAACGTCAATTTGGGACCAGGCATTCTTTACCCTGTTTCTCAATTGAATCAGTGAATTGTACATTGAAATCACAAACAAGACCACAACTGCAACTACAACCAGTACAATTATTAATCCGCTCATTTGTTTCCTCCATCTATATTTAATGAAATTTTATTTTCTGCCAAAGGCATGGATTTCCAAAACATATTTTTTAAAAGATTAATTATTTTATTCTCTTTATTCACGGAACCAAACTCAACAATTTTTTGAAGTTCACCTTTATCAAACCAAATTCCATGATTCTTCCTGCATTTGTCGACGACAGCTTTCCCCTTCTCACCAATTTCATATTTTCTCATTTGCTTTCCACAGATGGGACAGTCGTAGCTTTTTTCATTAACGTCTGTCGCTTCTTTAAATAGATTGACCAGCCTGTTTCTATCTTCATCAGTTTCAAGAATCAATTCAAGCTCACCGGAATCAAGCCAGACTCCGGCGCAGCTTGTGCAGTAATCAACTTCCACCTGCTCAAGCTCGAGCACGACTAATGGTTCTTTGCAGACTGGGCAATTCATATTTTCTAATTAAAATAAGTTATAAGATATTCCCAGTTGCAGTGCTTCTTTGAGTTGTCTCTGTATTGACTCATCTTCATCATAAATCAAGAGTACATTAAATGAAACAGAAATGTAATCATTGACTTTGGCTACTATCAGGTTATCCCATCTTACGTCCCAAACGCTAAGATCATCGAATGTTCCAAACAATCTGAGACTTGTAAGGTAAGCCATGTTCTCCAGGAATTCCCATTTGTATTCTGTAACTGATTCAATACCGGTTTCGTTTTTGAATTTCTCAAGTTCATTCAGAGTTTCCGGATCATCCGAATATTGATTAAACTTATCAGTAAAAGTTTGTTTCATTCCGATACCAAGTCTGGTTGAGAAGTTTGGAATTCGATCATAAATAAATCCAAGCGCTTCTGTTAGATAAAATGGATCCATAAAGTCTACAATCTGTTCAGATGGCACCACACTATAATCAAAACCTTTTGTCACTGCTGTTCTTGCAGTTACACCTGCGTAAGGACTTGCTGCCCAGCCAGTATGATAGATCAATGTGCTTTCAAAAAATATTTCGTTATCATTCGTTCTGTATTCTTCATCGCCGACTTTTGTTCGGCCATAAGCAAACTTTAATCCGTTTCTCCATTTCCACGGGTCACCGATATAATCAAGACCGAGCAAAGAAAAGAAAGTAAATGATAAAGAGTTTTGACCGCCTTGTGACCAATTATCGAAGGCGACCTGTGAAAGGTTAATTCCTACTACTCCTCTTGGAGTCCAGAGTGTATCTTTCTTTTCCTCAGGTTCCTCTTGAGCAAAAGATACAATTGTGAATAAAGCCAATAAACTGAGCGTTAGAATTGTTCTCATTTGTGTTCCTTATTTTTTTATATGTTAAATGAATTGCATAGTAGTTGAAATTTAGTCCAGGAGGTTTGCAATTAGACTATTTTCATTAATAAGATTTTTAATTATTGAATATGGAATTTCCAATTCTGTAGGTCCGAATGCATATGCAGTAATTTCATAATTGTTGTAATAGAAAACCAGGCTGCTGTCTCCAATTAAAAAATTTTCATTTAGATAAAACTTATTATTTTCGAACCAGAATCCAGCCTGCCCAAGGTCTGCATCAGGAGTTAGTTCTTTAAGTTTTCTGAATTCAACTTCAGCGATCTTGTTGAGTTCATTCTGCTTTTCACCAAGAATTATTTTATCTAGAGATATTTCTTCACCATCGTTCAAATAAAAATTCTTAAAAGTTACAAACGTATTTGGATGAGCTCCACCGGTATAAGAATATTCCATATAATCGATTGAAAAAATATCTTCCTTGTTGAATTTTACTTCACCCGTTCTTTCAATAAACCAGGATTGAAATGCATCGGGAAATTCCTTCATAAATGATTCATAATCACCGATGAATGATTTCATCTGAGAATTGAAATCAACTTCACCCGTAGTACCTCCATCATTTGATGAGAAAAGATTTTTTATTGAATTGTTGATTTTATTTTTTATAGCCTCATTCCCAAACTCAGTAATTTGTGGAAATTCTATTTTTATTTTTGCACAATTGTCATCTCGCAGACTATCGCATCCTTCAGACTGCTTCTCAAATTTTACTAATTCATATTTCATATTGTTTGCAGAAGGAGTTTTCTCACCACCGCAGGAAAAAAACACAAACAACAAACTAGCTGATATAAAAATCAAAAAACGGATATTCATTTTACCTGTTTTTTCACTCTAAATTGGAAAATTAACTTGGTAAAAATAAATAACATTCGTTAGAATTACCTATCGTTTTGAACTTAAGTGTTTTAATGAAAAGATGAGTCCAATATTTATTAGATTAGTATAAATGAGGAAAAGAATTTATTATCTAAGGGAAGAGCAGATTGAACTCCCGGAAGATGAAGTTCATATCTGGAATTTTGATATGAATAAGTATCTCAATCAGATTGATGAGTTTGTAGATATTTTATCAAGTGATGAATTGATCCGGGCAAGCAAATTCCATTTTGGCAGAGATCAAAACTGGTTTATTATCAGCAGAGGTTTATTAAGAGTTTTTTTGAACTTCTACACGGCAATTCCAGCCGCAGAAATTAAATTCATTACAAACAGTTTCGGGAAACCATCATTATCACTTGCTGATAACAGTACACAAATTCATTTTAATTTATCGCATAGTCAAAACTTTCTCAGTATCGGTTTTGTTGATAATACTCATATCGGAATTGATGTCGAATTGATGAAACCATTAAAAGATCATCTGGAAATTGCTAAAAGATTTTTTTCAGCTTCTGAAGTCGAACAACTGCTTTCATTTCCTGCCGATAAAATACTTGACGGATTTTATTCCTGCTGGACAGCAAAAGAGGCTGTTATCAAATTATCAGGCGAAGGTCTTTCCTTCCCTCTAAAAGAATTTGATGTGGAATTGAAAGCTTTGAATCCCGGTGAGTCCTGCATATATAAAGTAAAGCTAAAAAAACGATCTGAAGATTTATTGATTGAAGTATGCAGGCTAAACAAAACACTTTATAGCTCTTGTGCAATAGACAATGTAAACGCTGCATTTATCCACTGCTATTTTGATGAAAATGATCTTCTATCCTCTTCACTCATCTGAACGGGAAAAACTATAAGCTATGAATCTTTTTGAGTTCATTTATAAGCCGGGTGATCTCCGGCTCAGTTTGACTTGATTCGCCAATCGGATCTTCAATATTACTAATTTCTAAAAGTCTCCGAATCGCATTAGTTACACCAAAATCTAAAACATCGAGGTTGTATCCTCCTTCAAGGAAGAAAATTATTTTTCCTGCACAAAGCTGTTGAGCAGAGCTAATGAGTTGAGTTGTAATCCAATCGAAACCAGAAAGACTCAAACTCAAATTTGCCAGCGGATCTTCCCAGTGAGCATCATATCCGGCAGAGACTAATATTAAATCGGGATGAAATCTTTGTAACGACGGAATAACAATTTCTTCAAACACAGATTTAAATCCAGAATCACCAACTCCGGATTGTAATGGAATATTAATGATTGTTCCTTCTGCATCGCCTGTTCCAATTTCCCTGATACTTCCGGTTCCGGGATAGAATGGGAATTGGTGAGTTGAAATGAAAAGTATATTGGGATCATCTGCAATCAATGCTTGCGTTCCGTTTCCATGATGAACATCAAAATCAACTATTGCAACTCGTTTTATTCCGGGCTGAGTTAAAGCAACATTTGCGGCAATTGCGATATTTCCAAATAAACAAAATCCCATGGATCTATTAGCCAGTGCATGATGCCCGGGTGGACGAAGCAATGCAAACCCGTTTTTAACTTCACCGCTTATTGCTGCCTTTGTTAAATCAATTGAACTACCAACTGCAGTGGCCGCCGTCAGAAAAGAATTTTTGTTTGAATATGTATCTGGATCGAAGTAACCGCCGCCCTTCTCACAAAATTCTTTTGCATACTCGACATATTCTTTTGTATGGCAAATTGTTATTTCGTCAACCTCAGCAAGACGTGATTTTAATGGTTTAACTTTTTCAAGCAGTCTTTTTTCTTTTAACGCACTTATAATTGATTCAAGTCTTTTTGCATTTTCAGGATGACTTGGCTGATCGTGTTTCAAAAATATTTCATCAAAAACTATCCCTGTTCTCGAAGCTTTCATTTATAAATCTTCTTATTTAAAGTAAAAAATAATTTTAGGTTTAAAATAAAAAATCCCTGAAATAATCAGGGACCCTTGAGCTCCGCAGGTAGGACTTGAACCTACGACACCCTGATTAACAGTCAGGTGCTCTAACCAACTGAGCTACTGCGGAATTTGTTGAAAATGAGGGTCAAATTTAACCACACAGTGAACACATGTCAAGAATTCTTTTCATTAGATTTTTTGAAGAATTCAAAACTTTTACTTCGTAATTCTAACCAATATTATAGATGACTTGTGTGGCCAAATTGCTTAGTCTTAAAAAAATTTTTAATGAAATCATTTCTACTTATAGCTTAAGAATTAACAACGTCAAATTCGACGAGAGAATGCACTTCAATTAATTTTCATAATAAAACTCACCGCACAAAAACTCTTTTGAGTAATATTTACAGGAAGATATTTCGAGACGACAATTTTTGTTTAGCGTATAGATAAAGAACTTTCCTAAAAATATTTCATACTAAAATAGTATTCATTCCTTCCGACAAACTTGACTTTTAATAATTTCTATTTGAGACATAACTTTATAAAGTCGGATGATGGTATATCAATTGAATAATCATGGGCATACATATAAGTTGATTATCAAAAGTTAAAAAATAGGGACCACACAACAGGGGAATTTAAAAAAGCATTTAACACTCTTCCTATCTCGACTCAACCACAACCACCATATACCGGCTTCGCCTGAAGCCGGTTTTTTATTATGAACCTCAAATTACATAGTTGAATATTACATTATTTTTTTTTAAGTCAATACTGTAAATAAATTTTATTGTGCACCACAGTTATCAATTTAAGTGAAATCAAAATTATCAGATTTCTATTTGAGTTTATTGTTCATATTGATGACAGCAAATCTTTTTGCTCAAACTGACAGATATACTCTGGCAGGCTTTGTAAAAGATGCAGTAACCGGTGAGGCTCTCGTCGGAACAAATATTCTAGTTTACAATGATTCATTGAATTTCAATCAACCTCCAGTAACCGGTACCGCGACAAATAAGTTCGGCTACTATGTAATCCCCTCTCTTGATTTTAAGAAATATATTTTAATTTTTCGTCACCTGGGGTATAAAACTGCAATACGAGAAATAAGTATAACAGGTCGTAACCAATCAGAAACTTTTTCCATTGAGATGATTTCAGAGGACATTAAGCTTCAAGAAGTTATCGTTGAAGGTGAAAAACAGGAAAAGGTATTGACCAGCACTATTGATATCCCACCTGAGCTGTTAACAAATTTACCAACTCTAACGGGCGAGGTTGATCTATTTAAATCCCTGGAAATGCTTCCCGGTGTAGGAAAGGGATCTGAAATATCTAGCGGACTTTATATTAGAGGCGGCTCGCCTGATCAGACATTAACATTAGTTGATGGCTCAATTTTATATAATCCGGCTCATTTAGGAAATATTGCCAGCACATTCAACTCAACTGCTTTAAGCGACATCAGATTAATAAAAGGAGCCTTCCCCGCAGAGTATGGTGCAAGACTTTCAAGTGTTCTTGATGTAAAGCTCCGGTCAGGTTCAAAGGAAAGAGAAAAAGGAACTGTTGGTCTTGGTACAATAAATTCATTTGCAGCATTTGAGGGACCGCTGGACAGCAATTCAACTTATCTTTTATCAGGTCGTTATATGTATTACGATATCATTCAGAAAAATTTTGATGCTGAAAGTACTACCCCGCGATATAACTTCTACGATGTTAATGCGAAGGTTAATCTTTCTGTTTCAGAAAAAAGTGTTGTAGCAATCAGTGCATTATACAGCAAGGATCATGCATATAGTCCCTCATCTGTTGAAGATACAGATTATGATATTGAATGGCGAAATGTGAATCTCAGCTTGAACTGGCTGCAGGTTAATACGAAATCAATTCTTCTTAATTCAATAATTAGTTATATAAATTATAATTTTATTTCAAAGATCGGCATTAATCCTGCATCATTAAATTCATACACTTACTTTTCTAACCCAAACCTGACTGATCTTTATTTTAGGCAGAATGCCGAGATAAGATGGCACCAGGATCATTTATTTAAAACGGGAATTGACCTTGCATTGCATAACTACGATGTTCTTTACAGCGATGTTTACACTGAGGCACTTGAAAAAGATCCTTACGCCGGTACTGATATTTCTGCAGTTGAAGCTGCCTGGTATTTGCAAGCTGAGTCACAGTTCGGTTCAAGACTAAGTGCGAATTATGGCGGTCGCTTTTATTATTTCGGATCGACACGATATTTCAACTTCGAACCAAGAATATCGGTTGCTTATAATTTTACATCTGACATAACTATGAAGGGTGCATTTGCAATTGCACATCAGTTTCTTCACCTGATTGAAAGAAACGATATTACTCTACCTACCGATTTGTGGTACCCATCCACGAAGAATATTAAACCCAGCTATTCAACACAATATGTTTTAGGTTTTGATACTTATTGGTTTGATCAGTCGTATGCATTTTCTGTTGAAGGTTTTTATAAGGATATGCAAAGCCTGTATGAATTTAAAAGTTCAATTGAGCTTGATCCTGTGGAAGATTCAATCGAAGATCAATTTACAGAAGGAAAAGGAGAAGCATACGGTATTGAGTTTTTCCTGAACAAACGAAAAGGAAATCTTTCTGGCTGGATAGGTTATACTTTATCATGGTCGAAGCGTCAGTTTGATGAGCTGAATGGCGGAAAAGTTTTTTATCCGAGATATGACCAGAGACATGATTTTTCAATAGTTCTTTCATACAAAATTATTGACGAACTGAACATTGGAGCTACGTGGGTTTATGCAACCGGTCAAAGATATACTCTTCCTCCGGGACAATATATTTTCGATCCGGTTGGAACCGGAGGTGATCCGCAGATCCAGTTTAACTACACCGGTATAAACACAGAAATGTTTCCTCCCTATACAAAGCTTGATGTAAATCTCAACTACTCATTCAAGTGGCTGAACACAAATTTTGAATCCTATCTTACTCTATACAACGTTTACAACAGACAAAATGCTTTCGCTCAGTATGTTGTTACGGTTGAAAATGAAGATGGAGAAGAAGTCCCGGTAATAAAAAGAATCAGCTTGTTTCCATTTATTCCATCTGCAGGGATTGCAGTTAAATTTTAGTTAAACAATGAAACGAATATTCAAAATACTTTTTGTATTAACATTGATCACGATTTCCGGATGTGAGAACGAAGAATTACTGACTCCTCAATTTGAGTACGAGGAATATATTGTTGTTCAAGCTGAAATACAGGCAAACAGATATTTCCCCGCTGTGAGATTTACTAAAACTCTTCCTCTTGGAGTGCCGTACAGAATAGAAGATGCTGAGTTAAAAGATGTAACAGCTTATCTCAAGCGGAACGGTGTCCAGATTATTCCATTGATATATACAAGCGAGGGTTTATACAAACCCCTAGATGATTTCTTTGTTGTCGAAGGAGAAATTTATGAACTATTTGCTATGCGCGATAAGACTTTCATTTATAGCATCACGCGAATTCCTTATAAACCTGAAATTACAAACGCTTATTATAACTCAAGCACTTATAGCATTAACGCAAATGTGAATGCTAAAGAAGGAGAAGTTTATGCAGCTTTGTGGGTAGTGACAACTACTCCTGCTGTCAAAGCTGATGATTATTATGCTGTATCTGCAGCAGATCCGGGCACAAATATAATTGTTGCAACTTCTCCCCTCCCACAACAATACAGAAGCGGTAACTATTCCGGCTTAAGATATATACAAGTAAATTCTTTTGATCAATCTTTTGAGCCATATTTTAATTCAAGAACTTCGGGCAGTGAGATTACTGATCCATTTGTTCAAGGAGGCGGCGAGATTGACTGGAATGTTCAGGGAGAAAAAACGATCGGCTTATTCATTGGTGTCTCACGAGGGATACCATTACAGGTATTTTAATACATGAAAAATTTATTCCCACATATACTATTTGTTTTAGGATACCTACTTTTCAGTAGTTGTGTAGAAGACAATGTAGCACCACCATTCACAGGTCAATTAAATCCTGCAGCGGAGATGCTCGTTTACTTTGAAAGTCAGGGGGATTTTGTAAACAGTAATTTAGCACCTGCTCTGATTGATGCTCAGGAAGTTAACTTAAACTTAATTAATTATTTGATAATTGATTTAAGAATTAATTCAGATTTTCAGAACGGACATATTGAAGGAGCTATAAATATTTCGAGCGATAGTCTCTGGAATTTTATGAAGAGTATTGATGCTGCCTCATACCCCAAGATAATTTTGATAAGCAAGAACGGGCAAAGCTCAGCGTATTTCACATGCCTGCTCAGACTTGCCGGATATAAAAATGTTTACTCGATGAAATATGGAATGGCAAGCTGGAATCAGTTCTTTGCTGATGAATGGCTTGGTGCATTGAGTGATGCAGTCAACATCTCAGCATACACGAATGATGATTTTCCCAGGAATGATTTGACCGATTTACCGATAGTCACTTTTGAAAATCCAAACTCGTCACTTCCTGAAAGAGTCAATTCAAGAATTGAAAAAATTATTGATGAAGGATTTCAATCTTCAGAAAATCTTCCATCCGAGAATGACAATTATATTGTTTGCTATGGAAAGATGAGACTTTATTATGCCCGCAAGTTTATTGTTCTCGAAGGAAGAGGACATCCACCCGGTGCAAGGCTGTATATGGACACACCCGACTTTGAATTAAGAAGTGGTAAATACCTTCAATCACTACCGACTGATAAGCCAATTAGTATTTATGATTATGACGGACAATTGAGTGCGTGCATTGCAGCATATCTGAGGGTGCTGGGTTATGATGCATCTTCCCTGCTCTTTGGAGCCAACCAACTATTTTACAGCAGGATGATTGATGAACCCGACTTGAGGGAGTATGCTTTTTCTTCGCTGAAGATTAATAATTTTTCTTATGTTACCGGAGAATGAAATAAAAAAGTATTTATTAATTCACGTACAGCTCATACCCCTTTCATTTTAGTTTTTAGTACCAATAAAAATTGTGGCATTATTTGCATTTGTACCTGATCCAACAGCAAAAATTTTATTCGGGGTTATATATACGCCATAAAAAGCGCTGTTGGGCTGGTTCAGCTCATAGGAATAATCTTTCCAGTCATGTCCGTTAAAGTGCAGAAGTGTAAATCCGTCTCCAACCGCTACTATCTCACCTGTTTCCTTGTTTCTTCTTATTTTTTCGATTATCCCAGGAGCTTGAGTAAGAATTTCAGTTGGCTGATTATTTATATACTCATAGCTTCTTGAACCGCAGATAAAAAACTGATTTGCATTTACTGCTAGAACTGTTCTCAGAAGTATATTATTATAATTCAATCCCGGTAATGTCACCCAGGTAATTCCATTGTAAAGTAATCCTATACTCGGTGTAGTTAATGTGCTGCCGGTTGCAAGGATAAAGTTTGAACTAAGACCATACATATCTGTCAATGGAAAATTAGTTGGATGAGCCATTATTTCAGCTTTGCTTCCATCCCAATTTATTATCTTTCCTCCTATGTTCCCAAAATACAAGTTGTTGCTACTTGTTCCCCAAATGCTACTGTAAGAAATGTTATTAGTTATAACAGGATCCCTGTAAGTATATTCTTCCCACTCCGCTCCGTTAAAATGCCAAACTCCTCCTCCCGCTGTCCAAATATCTGAATTTGAAAATCCAATTATTGCCTGAAGCCCTCCGATTTTTTTCTCCGGCAGCCATTGGTTTCCGTTCCATTTTATTATACCATAGACAGTATCATTTATTTTTACACTACCACAAGCGTAAACATTATTTTCATCTGTACCCCATACATCATAAAGTACGCTTTGCCATTCTCCTATCCTAAACTCCTGCCAGGAGTAGTTATGGCTTGTAGTATCATAGGTTTTTGCCATCACCACGTTGCTGCTGTCTTTTCTTTCTCCAGTTGTATCTATTCTAACAGCGTAATATGTGTAAGTTGTGTTTAACTGCAATCCGTCATCTATTATGCTTGTATCACTTACTGTTATCGGGTAATCAGTAACCTGTGTTTCTGTGCTGTTATAAATTCTAAAAAATTTTATTGTGGATTTAGGGTTATTTACTGTCGTTTTAATGTTGACAGTTATACTTCTGTGTGTAACGTCTTCAACAGCTACACTAATTGTATCCCTATAAACAGGCCGGGGAGGAGGAGTTGGCACAACGGGAGGATCCTCCTTGCAGCCAAATGCAGAAAGCAAAAGAAAAAGAAGGAAATAAATAATTCGATTATTAAACATATTGCTTATATCAAAAATTACACTTCTGAAACAAACTCTAATTTTATTAAAAAGTCAACCCTGAAATAAAAAAAGCCTACAAGTAGTAGGCTTTAAATGCTGAATTTTAAATCTTATCCTAACTTCAGGAAATAATTTTCGATTCTTTCAATCTTCTCGTCATCGCAATAAAGAAACCAATTACCATTATTGCAACGCCAGCCCAAACAAGATTTACAAACGGTTTTATGCTTGCACTAACGCTCAAGACTTCGCTAGTTTCTGTCTGAGTTGTTGTGGTCTGAGTTTCGCTGCCATCCAATGCCGATAAAGCGATATCAATAACACCAGCAGAAAGATTTTCAAGCTCGATTTTCAAATTCATTTCTTTCGACTCAAATGAAGTGAATTCAACTTTTCCATCGGTTTGTTTCCTCAGCAGCTCTGTTTCTGTTTTCTTTCCATCTTTTTCGATTTCAAGCACAGCACCCATCTGGAAATCTTTTCCTTCACTCATAGCCTGCATAGTCTCAGCAGCCATATTGAATTTTACAAATGTAATCTTCGTTCCTTCAAATTCAGTTGAACTACCCTTTTCAAGTGAAATATGATTGTGTGAATGCTGACTTTGACTTTGTCCACCTTCATCATAACCTAACGGAGCGAAATAGATATCTCTGGTTAATAGAGTAAGAATAGCAGGTTCGCGTACGATACTGTTGTTGAATTCACTTCTGTACATAACCGGAGCAATTTGATACTCAGAGTTTCCTTTTTTAACATCGATATTAAATGCAAACTTTGTGTTATTTTCAATCTGATAACCACCGGTGAATGTTAAATCATATCCAAATGCCGTTACTGGTTTACCTTTGACAAGGTCAACTGTTACTTCTTCACTATAAACTGCTGAGCCAATTACTCCAAGAATAAACAGAGCGATTCCTATATGAGCAACATAAGCGCCAAGCATTTTGAAATTACCTTTGACAATTTTTATTGCTATGTCAAGGTTAACAAAGAGAGAAAAAGCAGTTGTGAGCGAAAGAATGATTATCATTATATCACGAACTTCACCAAAGATCACAAGTAAAATCGTAAACAAAACTGCACCAACAGCAGCATAAGTTGACTTCTTAATCAACTCGTTTGCATCAGATTTCTGCCATTTGATAAGAAGACTTATTCCGTTTAAGAACATTATGATTATTGCAAGTGGAAGATGCATTTCGTTATAAAAATAAGTATCTACTGATTTGCCGAATATCGGTGCTGATGTTCCGACGAGAACAATTATTGCAGAAGCAATCAAGACTATCATAGCCGTGAATAATGCTAATTCACGTGAGAGAATACTTTCATCATCTTTTATATTTTCATTCAAAGTTTTCCATCTGAATGCGATCATTCCAAAACCAAGCAAGGTAAAGGTCCCTATGAATAAAAGAAGGAAGAGATAAATAATCATTCCGGGATCAACAAATGAATGAACAGAAGCATCACCAAGCACACCGCTTCTTGTTAGGAAGGTGCTGTAAAGAACGAACACATAAGTGAGCACACTCAGCATCAAATTTGTTTTTGCATATTTGCCGATGCCACCTTTAGCCTGAGTTTTCTTTTGGACCAGCAAGGTATGTATTGCAGCAACACCAACAAGCCATGGAATCAAGCTTGAGTTCTCAACTGGATCCCATGCCCAGTAACCACCCCAGCCAAGCATTTCATAAGCCCAGTAACCGCCGAGCATAATTCCCAAACCAAGTACTCCCATTCCAGCAAGCATCCATGGGAAAGCTTGTTTAACCCAATCTCGGTAATCATTCTTCATCAATGCTGCAATTGCAAATGCAAAAGGCACGGTTGCCATAGCAAATCCAATAAATAAAATCGGAGGATGAATCTGCATCCAGAAATTAAGAAGCTGTGGATTTAATCCCCTTCCATCAGAAATAAAATCATTTAATGAAACTCCGGCTTGTGAAAGCAAACCAGCTAGCTCTTTATTTACTTGAATAAATCCCTGGTTACTGCTTTGATCAGTAAAGAAGAACTGCTGAATAAATGGAAGATTATAAAACTGAGAACTTATGTGTTCAATTTTTACAAAGACAGGTGTAACCCAGATGTATTCGAAAGGATTTTTGAACCAAGGAGAAACCATAACCAGCAAAAATGAAGTTGCAAGTGTGAAGACTGCCATCACGCGCGGTTCAAGGTCTCCTCTTTTTGAAGTATAGGATTGAAGTATAATTCCCACGATAGCAGTCAGCAGAAGCCATAACATAAAGCTGCCTTCCTGCCCTCCCCAGAATGATGATGCAAGCTGGAAGATTCCTAGATTTCTTAAATCATTATTGCTGTAGCTGTAGATGTAATTGTATTGGTACTGGTGAGTTAGTATTGCATACCACAGAAAAACCGAAGCAGCAATAACCAGAACTGCCATCCCGTGATAGGCAACCCTTCCATAGTTTAAAGTATTTTTATACCCCCTGTAATTAAGGAAATACATTATCATCGAGATAATGCTGAACGCAAGTGCAAGTGTGAGTATAATACTTCCTATCATTTATACCTCGGGTTTAATTTAATTTTCTAAAAAGTCTGATAATAAATTATAATGAAGAGTTTGCAGTTTGCTCTTCGTATTTACTTGGACATTTAGTTAGAATGTCTTTGGCGTGAAAGTAACCATTCTGATACTTACCAGTTACAACCACACTGGTGGCACTTTCGAAGTTGTTTGGAATTGCACCTTCGTAAATTACTTTCATCTGCTTGCCGTGATCATCGGCCATAAAGAAAGAGAAGGTTTTATTCTGATTATCTATTTGAAAACTTTTTTCTTTAACCCAGCTTCCGGTAGCTTTAACGGTCTTTTCCGTTGACATCACTTTGTTGAAGTCATCAACGTATTCAATATTACTTTGAGTAAATAAATACCCCATCAATACAAGAAAGACTGCAATAATAATTCCCCCGAATATATATTTATTTTTCATTTTTTATCTCCTGTTATTTCTTTTTCAATACTCTTTAATCTTTTATCAAGAGCGAACATATATAAAAATATTCCAACCCAAACAATAAGAACAATTATCATCACTATGTAAATTGCATTACTTTGCAAGAAGTTGTAAAGACCGTCCAAAATTATCCTCCCTGTCCCGAAGTCGGGATCATTAACTGTTTATCAAGTTTATCTTTTATGATCATTGATTTATAACCAACTCTCCACATCCAAAAATATAATACTGTAAATCCTATCAGTGAAAGGAAAAAGATAAGCTGCATATTTGAATTCATTTGAAAATCTATAACCGGTCCGGAATTCGCATCATCGGCAGAACCGGGGTGAAGTCCTTTCATAATTCTTGGCATAATAAAAATGAAGAAAGGTACTGTAACAAAAGCGATCAAAGAATACACTGCAGAGAGTGTTGCGCGTTTATCTTCCGATTCAATTGATGAGCGAAGAGCGAAAAGAGCACCATAAATTAATAGTATTGCAAAAATGCTTGTTTGTCTCGGATCCCAGCTCCAGAATTGTCCCCATGCAAATTTTGCCCAAACTGCACCGGTTACTGTTGCAAGAATGCAGAAAACCATTCCAAGCTGTGCTGCGGAATAAGCTTTGGCATCATCATCAAGGTTTTTATTCTTTAAGTATCTGAAGCTGAAAATTGTAGACATTAAAAAGGCGATTACTGTAAGCCAGGCAGTCGGAACGTGGAAGAAAATAATTTTAGCATTTTCCTCAAGTCCGGGAATGAAAGGAAATTCGTACCAGGCACTTGGTTTCTCAACAATTGGAAACGCAATTCCTGCTATTGATACGAATGCTAAAAGAAGAAATAATAGAATTTTCCAGATCATATAATTTTAATTGTAAAAAACCTTTGAAATTGACTAATCTTTCCAGATAAAATCGAACAGCATATAAGATGCGGTAATCATAATTACGTCGTAACCAACAACTATTGCCAGCTCAAACTGAGCTTCTTCAAAGCTTGTACCACCGAATGAGAACAAAGTTAATTGAACACAGGTAAGAATCAAAGGTAATAAAATCGGAAAGGAAAGCACCGGATAAAGCGTCCCTTTTGCGCCTGCTTTTGCAATAATTGCAGCAATTATTGTTGATGCAACAGCTAACCCGATATTTCCCAAAATAAACGTCAATACAAAGAGCAGGAAATTCTGTACAACAAATTTTTCGAATAACGCAGAATATAGAAGAGCGATAACCAGGTTCATACAGAAAACAAGAATCAGGTTGAAAAACAGCTTGCCGGAAAATACAGTTGTAGGAGATGCAATAAGTTGAAGAGTTAAAGTTGTTCCTCTTTCTTCTTCAGA
>JACZKK010000178.1 GCA_014860115.1 Ignavibacteriaceae bacterium | reverse complement strand
GCCAGAAGATGTGGCAAATGTAAAACTTTCGATCTACAATGCATTGGGAGAGAAGGTAGCAGAGTTAGTGAACACTGCATTGACTGCTGGCAAATACCAGTATCAGTGGAATGCAAGCAGCGTAGCTACCGGAATGTATATCTATGAATTGAGAACGAATAATTTCGTCTCAGTTAAGAAGATGTTACTCTTGAAGTAATTAGTTCAATAATTGCAGCCCGTCCCGACTTCTCGGGACGGGAGTGCAATATTCTAAGAGTTTGTAGGGCATATAAACTATAATTATCTAATTCACATAATCTTCAATTAATAAAAAGGGTGCGTTATGCGTAAACTATTTTCTGTTCTCACTCTGGTACTGTTGTACGTCACGATAGGTTTCGGACAGGCAGCAGTAGACATTCCATTCTCAGGAACGGATGGAACGACAACAATACCATTAGCAGTTGGATTGGATTTAACTGCAACTAATGGTATAGATCCTGCGCTTGGTGAAAGTGATCTTCCACCATTCCCGCCATCTCCAGTTTTTGATATCAGATTTGATCTGCTGCCTTATGCAGGTTCGTCGTTATCAACACTGAACGATTATCGGAATGCAGCTGCATTCCCATTCACAGGTACGGTTCAACACACATTGTGGTTCCAAACCACACCAGGCTTTGCGATTGAACTTTCCTATAATCTACCTGCAGGACAATCATTTACAATCACTGATCAGATAGGTGGAAGCTTTTTAAATATCGGTCCATTTACCGGTTCAGGTATTGCAATAATTCCGGGTAGTTATACTGGTATATTTTCAAAAGCATTTTTGGTAATGGCTTATTCAAATATAGGTGGCGCTGCAGAACCAGGATTTGGGATTGCACCGGCCAGCTTAAGCTTTGGTAACGTAGAGGTTGGTTCAAGTTCTATATTACAGGCAACTGTTACAAACACAGGAACTGCACCTCTTGAAATATCAAATATTGTTTCCTCAGATGCACAGTTCACATTTGCACCAAATGTATTCCCGATAAGTATTGCAGCCGGTGCAAACCAGGTATTTGATGTAACATTTGCACCAACAGCAATTGGCTCATATACAGCCGATTTAACATTCACACACAATGCAGTTGGTTCTCCATTTGTATATTCATTATCAGGTAACGGAACGGCTCCGGGACTGGTGGATCTTGAAAATACATTTAGTGGCACAGATGGAACAACAACAATTCTATTAGCAAATGGATTGGATCCTGCAGCAACAGATGGTATCGATCCTGCACTTGGTGAAAGCGATCTTCCACCATTTCCACCATCTCCTGTTTTTGATATCAGATTCGACCTGTTGCCTTATGCAGGTTCGTCGTTATCAACACTGAAAGATTACCGTTTTGCTGCTGATCCTATAAATTTTGTAGGAACAGTTCAACATACATTATGGTTTCAAACCAGTCCAGGTACACCAATTGAGTTACAATACAACTTGCATCCAAATGCAACAATGACAATTACAGACCAGATTGGTGGAGCATTCCTGAATATCGGTCCATTTACTGGTTCAGGTACAGCAATAATACCTGGTAGTTATACAGCACTATTTTCCAAAGCATTTATGGTAATAGCTTATGCTTCAGGACCAGCACCAGAATTTAGCGTTGCACCAGCTTCTCTGGATTTTGGTAACGTAATCACAGGCGTTGCAAAACCATTAAACGTAACTGTATCTAACAACGGAGGTGCTGACCTCGTTATTTCAAGCGCAGCAATTGCTGAACCTGAATTTACAGTTGCACCCGGATCAGCAACCATACCTGCTGGTGGAAGCCAGGTATTCACAGTTACATTTACCGCTCCTGCAGTTCTTGGAACATATACAGGCACATTAGTATTTACAGATAATGCACCTGGATCACCTCACAGTGTTCCATTAACTGGTAATTCCATTGCGGCGCCTCTCGTTTCAGGACTAGTATTTGAAAACGAAATTGTATACAGGATTGAAGACAATTCTTATATGGATGTAATGCAATTGATTGCTACACCATTCCCAATTCACGCAATTCAATTCAGACTATACACAAACCAGGAACTTGATGACGCAACAATTCTGTCATTCCTGAGCATTCAAAAAGGTACTGATGTAGCGACTCCTGATTGGGTACTTGATTACAATGTATTCAGAGGTCCTATCACAGGTAACGGTGCATCGAAAGATGTAATTTATGTTCTGCTCTATAATACAACAGAAGTAGAATTAGCTGCAGGAGGAAATTACACAGATCTGTTGCACGTTAATTATAGAGTTGCAAATCTGCCGGCATTGCAAGATAGTATCAAATCATCATTCGTTATAAAGAATGCAGAAGGCAGCACATTTGAAGGATTCGATGTAGACATTACTCCTTCACGCGATGAACTACAAGTAATTGCATTGAATACAAAATCAGGATTAGGTGATGTAAACGGTGACGGATGTATAGACATACTTGACCTAATAATGGTAGTTGATCATATCGTTGGCAGAGATTCATTGGATGCAGCTGAGTTCGCAAGAGCTGACATAGCACCATGGGTAGTAGGTAATACATTGCCTGACCCGGATGGAGTTGTAAATGTTCAGGATCTGTCATTGATTCAGAACATAATACTTACCGGATTCTATCCTGATGGAACACCAGTTGCACCTTGCAGCTATGCAATACTACCTAAGATCGAAGGTGATGCAGATGCTGAACTTAATGTTTATATCAACAATGGAGGAATCTCGGTTTATCTGGATTCTAAGGTTGGTATAAGAGGTGCACAGATGGAATTTAATAATGTAGTAGATAACACGGGTAATTTGGTCATAAATACAGACCTTGGTCAGGGATATTATCTGCAGGTAGGAGAAATACTGAGAACGTTAATGTATGATCGTCTTGCAGTAAAGTATATCGAGCCAGGCGTACACTTTATGGCAGATATGCCGTTCACAATCTCGAATTATGAAGATATTACACTAGACAAACTCGTACTAGTAGATATAAACACACAAAGAGTAATGAAGATTCAGGTAAACATAATTTACCAGGCGCCTCCATTACCGCTGGATTATATCTTGTTCCAGAACTATCCGAATCCATTCAATCCAAGTACTTCAGTTAAGTTCCAGGTACCAAAGACCAGCGATGTGACAATCAAAGTCTTTGATATGTTAGGTCAGGAAGTAAGGACCTTGTTCACTGGTGAAGTATTAAGAGGAAACTACACAGTAGAATGGGATGGACTCAATGATGCAGGTCAGCAGATGAGTTCAGGAAGTTATATATACAGAATGATAGCAGGTGAATTTATGCAAGCTAAAAAGATGGTTTTTGTAAAGTAAGTTATATTTAATTCTGAGCCCCGCTTTGTTGCGGGGCTCGTTTGTTTATATCTATGAATAGATGTACATTTTAGGAAGCAATGATTGGAAGGAAGAAAAATTTATTATAAAAGATATGCTGTCGCAAATGTAATTTAAACTTTGTAAGTTTGTTCAGAGAATTTTAGAATTAAATGTAAAGTATCAATTTCTAATTCTTTTAAATTAGTTTTTTAATAAAGCAGGTACAACTAATAGAGTAGAAAAAATAAGGCTATTGCAACTCAATAATTGAGGAAATATTAAAAGCTCAATAAGTTATTTTGATCAGTTACAGGTTTGCAATAAGTTTGATAAAAAAGTACTCTAATTAACAAATATCAATAACTAAACATAGAGGCATGTAATGCATAAACTCTTTTCATTTTTTTCTTTAGTAATATTGTACACTGTGCTTGCCTTCGGACAGCCAGTAGTCGATATTCCGTTTTCTGGGACTGATGGAACAACAACCATAGCCATATCGGTCGGATTGGATTTGACTGCTACTAATGGTATAGATCCTGCTCTTGGTGAAAGTGATCTTCCACCATTCCCGCCACCTCCAGTTTTCGATATCAGATTTGACCTG
This sequence comes from Ignavibacteriaceae bacterium, assembly GCA_014860115.1. Taxonomy (GTDB): domain Bacteria; phylum Bacteroidota; class Ignavibacteria; order Ignavibacteriales; family Ignavibacteriaceae; genus IGN2. The sequence goes on along the minus strand of JACZKK010000178.1, from coordinate 9,411 downwards.
TTTCCTTATGCAGGCTCGGCGTTATCAACGTGGGATGATTACCGAGCACCTGGCAATCCACCGGCATTTCCATTTACTGGTACAATTCAACATACATTATGGTATCAAACCAGTCCAGGCACGGCAATTAACCTCACCTATAATCTTCCAACCGGGCAATCATTTACAATCACTGACCAGATAGGTGGAGGATTTTTAAATATTGGCCCATTCACTGGTACAGGTACTGCAGTAATTCCTGGTACTTATACTGCTGTATTTTCAAAAGCATTTTTAGTAATGAATTATCTGAATATTGTTCCTGTAGAACTTACATCATTCACAGGTTCTGTTATGCAGGATGGAGTTCTTTTAAATTGGACAACGGCTACTGAATTAAATAATCAAGGATTTGAAATTGAACGTTCAGCAGGCGTTCAAAGCTGGCAGAAAATAGGTTACGTCCCCGGATTTGGAACCACCACTGAACCAAAAACATATTCTTATCTTGATGGTGATGTGACTACCGGAACATATAATTATCGTTTGAAACAGATTGACTTCGATGGAACAATTGCTTACTCTGACGAAATTGAAGTTGTTGTGGATTTTACTCCAAGTAATTTTGAATTATCACAGAATTATCCGAATCCTTTTAATCCTAATACAACAATTCAATTCCAGGTTCCACAAGCAAGTGATGTTACTGTTGTAGTTTATGATATGCTCGGTCAGGCAGTAAAATCTTTATTCGCTGGTCAGGTTCAGGCTGGAAAATATACAATTGAATGGGATGGGACTAATAACGCAGGCTCAAAGATGAGTTCGGGAAGTTATATTTACAGAATGACAGCAGGTGAATTCATAGAATCAAAAGAAATGATTCTTCTCAAGTAATGTGATTTAATATTGAGCCCTGCAGAAAAAAAAGCGGGGCTCTTTTATTTTAAATAAATTTTGGCTCTTATTAATTACGAGCCTTAGTAGGGTATACTAAATAACTTACAATATAAAAATCCGTTGTAAGTCTTCTTCTCGACTTATACCATTAATTTTGAATGGATATTATCCAGAGAGGAGAAGAGCGGATTCTTATGTTTTCTTGGCAAAATATTTAACAGATATCTTGCAAAAGTTTTAAACTTAAATAAGAAATCAGTATCATTCTTTGGTAGGGATGATCAGCTGGTTAGTTTATTTGAGGTTTTATAATCTCATAAATTGCTGATGCTGTGCAAAAAAAATATTTTAAACTAGCTGGGGGATTAAAATTCAGCCTTCTTTCCAGAAAGCAGCGCGCTGAAGTTCATTGTCCAATCAATCTACAATTCACAGAAATCGTCGAACATTTAATATTTACAGGTGAGAAATGAAACTAAGTATTTACATTCTTAAAATGAGTGTCATATTTTCAGTATTATTTTTAAGCATTGCAACTGCTCAGACAGATGAGGACTCTCAGAAAATCTGGTCCGTTGTTAAAATTAAACAGGACATAAAAAATGAAATTTTACCAGATAAAAATTGGGTGCCTGCAGACCAAACTTCTACATTATATTATTATACGGATGATATAATCACTGTCGGTCCAAACTTCAGACCAAAGCCCGGCACGAATACAACACAGTCAGAAACCAGTGTTGATGTTCATCCAACCAATAACAACATAATTTTTTGTTCTGCTAATTCAACGAACTGGCCAGTGACTAGTTTATATGGTACCGGAGTTTATTGGTCACTTAATGGAGGAACAAACTGGACAGGATATGACAATCCTCCTTTTGGAACGAACTCAGGTGATCCTGTTTCAGTTATTGGTGCTGATGGTCGTTTTTATGAAAATTATATCACAAACTCATATGGGTTAGGAGTATCAGTTTCCACAAACAATGGAACGAACTGGACTACTCACACAGTAGCGCCAAATCCAGGACAACTTACCGACAAAAATCATTATATGGTAGATAAAAAATCTGGTAGTCCTTATCTGAACAGATCATACTGTATATGGACAGATTTTGGTGGAGCTAATGACGGCGATGCAGTTTTTAGGTATTCGACTAACTATGGCCAAAATTGGTCATCTTCAATTAATCTTAGTAATTCACTCTCGGCTTTTAACCAAGGGGTAAATATTCAGACGGGCCCAAATGGTGAAGTATATGCAACTTGGGCAGTCTATACTGGTTCATTTGATCGTGAAGATGGAATCGGATTTGCAAAATCAACAAATGGAGGAGTCACCTGGTCTGCACCAATGTATGCCTATTTTCAAACGAACTTTGGGATCAGAGGAACTCTATCGAGTAAAAGTGGAATAAGAGTTTCATCTTTCCCTTCAATGGCTGTCGACAGATCAGGTGGACCATATAATGGATATATTTATATAACATGGCCCCAAAAAGGAGTTTCACCGGCCGGTAGTGATCCTGATATTGTTCTCATTAGATCAACTAATGGAGGTACTAACTGGTCAACACCTATTCGTGTTAACAATGATCCATTAAACAATGGTAAAGATCAATATTATCCCTGGTGTACAGTAGATCAGGCAACCGGTCAGTTAATGCTCGTATTTTATGACAGCAGAAATGTCGTAAATAGTCAAGCTGAAGTTTTTATGGCACGATCGCAAAATGGAGGGGTAGCTTTTGAGAACTTCAAAGTTAGTGATCAAGCACATACTCCGTCACCTATTCCGGGTTTAGCTGGTGGTTATGCTGGTGATTATATCGGTGTGGCTGCTTATAACAATGTTGCTTACCCTTTGTGGGCAGATAACAGAACAGGAAATTATCAGGGCTGGATGGCTAAAGTTACATTCAGTGAACCCGTAGCCGATCCAACAAATGTTTTTGCTACACCAATTAACGGCTCACAAATAGATATTTCATTTACACCAAATGGAAACAACAATAACGTTGTTGTAGTGTGGAATCTGACAGGAACATTTACAACGCCAGTAGGAACTCCACCTGTTGCAGGTCAGCCATTTGCGGGCGGTACAATATTATATAACGGAACTACTTCGCCAATAAATCATACAGGTTTAATTCAACTGACAACATATTACTACAAGGCCTTCTCTTATGATGGATCTAATTATTCACCCGGAGTATTAACTAATGCCACAACCTTATCAGCACTCGACTTCGGAGTAGACTTGTTAGTATATGATAATTGTATGAACCAGGTTCCATTAGTATTTGGAACAGCACCGGGTGCAACGGATTGTTATGATGTTGGATTAGACCAATCAGCACCACCACCACCACCAGTAGGAGCCTTCGACGGAAGATTTTCCAGTTGCGGTGAGCACTGGTTTACTGATATCAGAGGAACAAATACATCAGGAGAAAGGATCTGGTCCTTACTATACACACCGGCCAGCGATTGCTCACCAGCAAGCTTCAGCTGGAACCCAGCACAGCTACCACCAACAGGATATTTTCATCTTGTTGATCCGATCTACGGAAACATTGTAAATGTAAATATGAGGACAACAAATCATTATACAGATATGACAAGTCTTGGACTTGGACAACTGCAGATAAAATACAATTACCAGATACAATCGAAATATAATCTGGCTGCAGGCTGGAATATGTTAAGCCTGCCAGTAGAGGTATCAAACAATAATTATCTTGCGTTGTTTCCAACAGCAGTACCTGGGACATTGTTCGGATATTCAGGTGCATACTTCAATACAGAAACAATAGGAAATTGTGGAGGCTACTGGTTGAAGTTTCCATCATCACAAATAGCAGAAGTATATGGATTGGATAGAACAGAGTGTGTACTAAACTTAAACGCAGGATGGAATATAATAGGCGGCCCGAACTGCAACGTACCGATAAGCAGCGTATTAGATCCTGGAGGAATAATAGTACCGGGAACATTGTATGGGTACTCAGGAAGTTACACGCAGGCAACATCAATAGATGGAACAAAAGCTTATTGGATAAAAATAAGTTCAGCAGGTACGCTTACGATAAGCTGCAATAATGTAATTGCAGAGCAGAGTAATGAGTTAAGCAAACTGTCAGAAATAACGGAGGAATTCGGAAAGATAGAAATAAGCGATGCAAATGAGAACAGTCAGACGATATACTTTGGAGGAAAGCTTGGAGGAAATGTAGATAAGGAAAGTTACAGTATGCCGCCGAAGGCACCGGAGGGAAGTTTTGATGTAAGATTGATGGGGGATTACAGATTAAGTGAGAGTGATGAAGTAAGCATACAGATAGAGGCAACTGAATTTCCTTTATATGTGACAGTAGAAAATCTGAAGATTGGTGAAGATTACGAATTGGTTGAGATATCAAACGGAGTAGAGGTAGGAAGTCATAGTATAGTTGATGGAGAAAAAATAGTTATAACTAATGAAGAAGTAACAATGCTTAAGATTACAAAACAGCAGTCGTTACCGACGACATATAATCTTGAGCAGAACTATCCGAATCCATTTAATCCGAGTACAACAATAAAATTCTCATTACCGGAAGCGACGAATATTACGCTTAAGATATACAATACATTAGGAGAGAAAGTAGCTGAGTTAGTGAACACAAACTTAGAAGCGGGATACTACAACTATCAATGGGATGCAGGCAACATTGCCAGCGGAATTTATATCTATGAATTGAGAACTGAGAAATTTATAGCTTTGAAAAAAATGATTTTAATTAAATAAAAATATTATTAAACATAAAAATTGGAGAGTGTAATGCGATACACTATACTGTCACGCTTTGCTTTCATATTAATGTTAGCACTGATCATGGCTCAAGGAATTTCCTTTGCTCAATTAACGGGTACTAAAACTATACCCGGAGACTATGCAACATTTGCTGCGGCAGTTGCTGACTTAAATACACAAGGAGTTGGTTCAGGTGGCGTAACTTTTAATGTATCAGCGGGAATTGTTGATACACTTCCATCTCCCACTGCAGGACTAATAACTGCAACAGGCACGCTATCAGATCCGATAATTTTTCAGAAAAGTGGTGCCGGAAATAATCCCAAAATATTTGCCGGTGTAGGAACAGGTACACTTGACGGAATTATAGTAGTTGCTGGTGGTGATAATATCACATTTGATGGAATTGATGTGTCAGAAAATCCAATTAATATTGATAATAATGCAAGGATGGAGTGGGGTTTTGCTTTACTCAAGAAAAATGCTACCGCGCCTGTTGATGGTTGTCATTTTGTGAACATAAAGAACTCAACAATTTCTTTGGATAAAATAAGTACTTCAACATGGGGTATTTATGCTGCGAACCATACTCCTTCATCCACAACTGGTCTTACTTTATCTGATTCGCTTGATGTGATGAGCTACTGCAAGTTTGATAATAACACGATTGATGCATATAATGGAATTAGAATAATAAGCGCAACAACCGCTGCATACTATGGTAAAGGAAATGAAATTGGTGTAATTGCTGGTAATTATATTCTTGCATATGGTAATGGTTCGGCAACTGCGTATGGAATGAACATTGAATATCAGGACAACCTTAAAATAGCTCGTAATTCTGTCAACGGAGGAGGAGCAAGCCATACAGGTTTACTTTACGGTATAAGGACAGGAAGCGGAACTAATTCTAATGTAGATATTTATTTGAATAGCGTTACTGTTACACAAGCCGGCACGAGTCTTATTTACGCAATAGTCAATTCGATGGGAAGTTCAGGCACCGATAATAGAGTAAATATTTATAACAATACAGTTGAGAATTGTTTGTACGCTGGTTCTTCAGGTAATAGTTTCTGGATGATCTACAACCTGGCGAGTGCATTCAATGTAAATATTTATGGAAACAGGCTGAGGAATAATGTAAAAGCAGCCGGTTCTGGTCCGATGCATTGCATCTATAATAGTCCAGCGTCAACACCTACTACAAATTTGAATATTTACAATAATGAAATTTTTAATAATAGTTCAGGTGGAGCGATAAATGGTATTCATCTTACTCTGGGTATAAACAACCATATTTTTGGAAATAAAATTTTCGATAACGGAACAATAAGTACTTCTGGTTCTGTTGCTTCCGGTATATTAATTCCTTCAGGACCTATAAATACATATATCTATAATAATTTTATTTCGGATTTAAAAGCTCCTAATTCTGGTGATGTTAACGCAGTGAGAGGAATTAATATTACCAGCACTACAGCAAATTCAAATATTGGTTTATACCATAATACTATATTTCTAAATGCCTCAGGAGGTGGCAATTTTGGATCTTCAGGTATATTCCATACATATAATACAACCGCGACTAATGCCGCATTGGATATGCGTGATAATATTGTAGTTAACCTATCTACACCAAGCGGCACAGGAAAAACAGTTGCCTTTAGAAGAAGTGCTGCAACAAACTTTAACAATTACACGACATTATCGAATAACAACTGTTTTTATGCCGGTACACCCAGCACCAGCAATGTAATCTTTTTTGATGGAACAAACTTTGACCAGACTATTGAAGATTTCAAATTAAGAGTTGCACCAAGGGAAACGAGTTCTATAACAGAAAATGTACCTTTCGTAAATAATACAACAGCTCCGTATGATTTACACGTAAGGACGGATGTTGCTACACAAACTGAAAGTAGTGGAACCCCGGTTACAAGCCCGATTGGTGTAACAAATGATTTTGATGGTGATGTAAGAAGTGTAACAAATCCCGATATGGGGGCTGATGAATTTAATGGAATTAGCATTGATATTACTGCACCGTCAATAGTTTATACAATATTGGATCCCACGACTTCAACTTCAAACAGAACTTTAGCAAACGTAACCATAACAGATCAGAGTGGTGTAAACGTAACGCCGGGAACCGCACCCAGAATATATTTCAGAAGATTATCTGATAATAATACTTTTGTTGATAATACTCCTTCCACAAATGGTTGGAAATATGTAGAAACAAGTAATACAAGTTCTCCGTTTGAATTCCTTATAAATTATACATTATTATTTGGAGGTACAGGAGCTCAGATGGGGGATGTAATACAATATTTTGTTGTTGCACAGGATAATGCATCGCCGATAAATGTTGGTATTAACATCGGTGATTTTAATACTCCACCGTCATCAGTGAATTTAACTGCAGCAGCATTTCCGATTACCGGTAATATTAATTCTTATTACATAATCGCATTACTTAACGGGACTGTGACTGTAGGAACTGGAGGAGACTATCCATCTTTAACCGGGCAGTATGGCCTGTTTGATACTTTTAATGGAAATATTGTTACCGGAAATGTAATTGCGGAAGTTATTAGCGATCTTAGTGAAACAGGTGAATTCAGTCTTAACCAATGGGTTGAACAAGGGGCAGGAAATTATACTTTGACCATTCAACCAAATTCTGCAGTCAATAGAACGATATCCGGTACTTATAAAGGTGGATTATTCCGTCTAAGTGGAGCAGATCGCGTCAATATAGATGGACGATTCAACGGATCAGGAAATTTTCTGACATTCATTAATAATAAAGACACCAATGCAACTGCAACATTTCAATTACTCAGTCTTGGTGCTGGTCAGGGATGTTCGAACATTACTATCAGGAACTGTAATATAAAAGCTGGGACGAATACTGTAGCTAATGTTTTCGGGATCTTTGGTGGCAGCCCTACAGGTTCGTTGACAACTGGAAATGCCGGTGGAGTTGATTACGACAATATTTCGATAATTGAAAACAGAATTTCAAATAGTCGTAACGGTATTTTCATAAGAGGTACTTCAGCAGATCAAATGACTAATTTAATAGTCTCAGATAATATTATTGGAGATGATATCGCTGCTGAATCTATAACTGAGTATGGGATGTACATCGGTTATGTTGATGCGCCACAGGTAACAGGAAATGAAATTTATAATATGTTTTTTGATGTCAGTAAGTGGGCAATGTACTTTACACAGAATGTTAATAATGCATTAGTTAGTAAGAATAAAATACATACAATCAAGCAGCCCGGGACAACTGGTTACAACTCGGTTGGAATTTATTTTAATTCTGCAACTAACTGTTTCGATAATCAGATTGATAATAATATGATTTATGATTTGAGTACTTACGGTAGTGTATCTATGTATCTTGTGGGAATAAGAATAACTGGTGGATCAAATTACAAGGTATTCTATAACTCAGTAAGTATTTCCGACTCCATCGCGAATCCTGCTAGTGGAATGGTTTCATCCTGTCTTTACATCACCGGTACATCAGCAACTAATTTTGATATAAGGAATAATATATTCTCTAATAGAAGATTAGGCGGCACTTCACCAAAGAACTATGCGGTTCATTCTCCAAACACAACTACTTTTCTGGCAATAAATAATAATGATTACTGGACCACGGGCGGTGTTATTGGATATTTTGGAGCTGACATTGCTACATTAACTGATTGGCGAACTGCAACCGGACAGGATGTCAACAGTATTTCAGATGAGCCTCATTTTATAAGCGATACTGATTTACATATTAACCCAGCATTTAGTACTGTTTGTGATATTGGCGTTCCAATTGCCGCAGTTACAACTGATATTGATGGAGATGCTCGAAGTGCAACTACTCCTGATATAGGTGCAGATGAATATAATTGTGGTGTTACTACTTTCCAATTTACACTTAACGTTACAGATGGCTGGAACATGGTATCAGTCCCGGGCTTACATCCTGTAGATCAAAATGTAAATACATGGTGGGCCTTCAGAAATATGGGTGCAAACGTATTCAAGTATACTGGCGGATACCAATCAGTGACACAAGTAGTGCCCGGTATTGGATACTGGATGAAACATTTAGGAGCATACACATACAATTATACATTAATCCAGATAGTAACACATGATCCAATAGTAGGAGCATCTGGTTGGAATCTGTTTGGTGGATATGAATTGAGTGTGACAGCAGCAAATGTCACAACAAATCCTCCGGGATTACAGAGTGGACCAATCTATGCGTATTCAGGTGGCTACCAGGTAGCAACAATGATTAATCCTGGTTATGGATACTGGATAAAGCTGAATGCAGCAGGCCAGATAATCATACCAGAGACAATGGCAAAAGGTGAAGTGGTAGAATACTTCCCAGAAGATTGGGGAAGAATAGTACTGACAGATGCGACGGGAATAAATTACACGTTGTATGCAGTAAAGGGTGAAGTGAATCTTGACAATTATGAATTACCACCAGCACCAATGGCAGGAATGTTCGATATCAGGTTCAACAGTGGAAGGATAGCCGAAGACATAAACAGTTCAGTGAAGACAATAGATATGAGTGGAATAACATATCCATTGACAGTAAGAGTAGAGGGAATGGATATCAGGTTAATGGATGAGAGTGGAAAGAATGTAAATGTAAACTTGAAATCAGGCGAAGATGTAGTAATCGATAACTCAAACAT
>JACZKK010000177.1 GCA_014860115.1 Ignavibacteriaceae bacterium | reverse complement strand
TTAGAGTAGATTTGATAATCCAATCTGCCGGGAGAAAAAGAATTTGGGTCATCTCTCCAGGTATAAGCCGTTCGTTTATCTGTTTGCATTGAGAGTAAATCTTCTAATTCGGTATTATCCCAATCCGGAGGCCCACCATTGCCAAAAAGTTGAGTATTAATTATTTCGCCTGTAACAAGGGTGATAAGCTGCTGACGGTCGCCAACAAGGTTCAAATCACCAAGGATTACAAAAGGTGATTGCTCAGGAAGAGTTAGTACACCACCCGGAGTTTTTGCATCAAGTATAAAAGCAATTGTTGCATCGGCTTCACGCTGTCGAGTTGCATCATTCGCAGCGCCCCCGCAACATTTAAAGTGACAGTTAATTACAAGTATATCTTTCCCAAATCTTTCAGGAAGATCAATCAGTGAAGCAGTAATTCTTTGTCCCGGATAAACAAGCCAGTTTTGTAAAATCGGATATTTTGAAGCTGTTATATTTCCACCATCTAGTTTAACTGCATTCCAGCTTCCTGTTTGCAATGGAAGAAAAGTATTTAGCTTGCTTTGAATTTGAGTAGTGGTTGAGTTCCACATTTCATTAAATGCAATTATATCAGGATTTATTGCTTGAAGAACTCTTGCAAAGTTTTGTTCTCTGTTTGGATCGAGCAATCCATCGTTTAGAGCATTCCAATTCATCACTCTCAGCAAAGAAGTATCTTCCCTGCTTAATTCAATGGGAATTAATGGTTCAGTTGGAGTTTCATCAAAAGTATATTCAAATACTTCACCATTGTTCGGCATCCAATCACCATTAGTAGAATTGTCAATAAAGAATATTTTGATAGTCCCGGTTCCGCTTGCAGGAGGAATGTGCTGTCTTCCGATAGCAATCTCGTATGTTGTATCAGTTACAGTAGGAAGACCTCTGAATTGAATACCTGAATGAGTAATTGAGTTGTTTGTGTAATAATTAAAACCATTTCTATCACCGAAATTAAACCGTAATTCAGCACCAATACCATTTATCTGATACCCGGTTGAACTATTGTTATCTCCGTCAATAAAAACGGCAATTTGATTATCTTCGAGAAGTTTCAGAAACGGGGTAATCTTTATTTTTATAAAAAGAAAGTTCTCATCATTTGTAACAGAGATATATTTAAAGTCGTAAGAGATTCCATCATTCTCTGCATCAATGTAAGTTGGAACAGGTACATTCCAGTCATCAGTTCTTCCATCAAGAAAAATCGGTAGAGACTGCGTATAGATAATAGTGGAAATTAAAAAAGGTAGAATTATAATTAAGATTTTCATCGGTTTTACCTGTGTGGTATTTTTTGTTAACCAAAAATAACAAAACTATAGTAAGGATTCAGCGGAAAATGCGATGATTAAATGAAAAGAGATGTTATCACTCAAAGCGATAGCATCTCTATAAAATTAATTTTTTTATCTGTTTTTTAAGGAGTCAAAATAAACTAATAAAAAAAACCGCCTCAAAATTCTTAAGGCGGTTCGTTTGCAGAAAGATTTTTTCCGATTCATTTTATTTAGCTAAAAGCATTTTCCGTGTTTGCTTGAATTGTGGGGTTTCAATTGAATAGAAGTATGCGCCGCTAGTCAATTCTGAAGCATCGAATGTAATTGAATGTGTTCCCGGTTCTTTAAATTCATTTACAGGGAGAGCAACTTCCTGACCAAGTAAATTATATACAGATATCTTAACTAAGCCTGCTTCAGCAAGACTGTAGTTTATGGTTGTAGATGGATTGAACGGGTTAGGATAGTTCTGCTCAAGAGCATATACTGCAGGAGCATCAACCTCGATCTCTATTTCGTAACTGAAATTAAATTGACCATTGAAATCAATCTGCTTTAACCGATAAATATATTTTCCATCAGGAACACTTGCATCATTAAATAAATAACTTCTCTGCTCAGTGGTAGTTCCGGAACCAGCTACGAAACCAACTGCTTCATAATTTGAATTTTCAGATTTTCTTTCAACTTCAAAGCCGAGATTATTTAATTCAGTAGCAGTACTCCATTGTAGTAAAACATTATTACCAATTACAGAAGCTGTGAATGAACTTAATTCAACAGGGACAGGATCATCTGCATTGATTCTTACAATGGAGAAATTTCCATAAGAACCAGAATTAGCTGTATAGCCGCTCCCCCAGCAAGTTCTGAACAAAGTGCCATATCCGGATGTTGAAGTCGTTAATGCATCCAAGGATCTGGAGGTTCCCGTAAATCCTTCATGACGAAGTTCAATAAGTAAATTTCCTCCGGTATAGACGTACATACTGTCAACTATAAATGTCATTTCAGTTCCCCAGTTATTCGGTGCATTTCCAAAGGTATAAGAGTCCACAGGCACCAGTAAGCTACCGGACCTTACCTGTTTCTTAGATCCAACGAAATTTGTAGAAAAATTCGTGTTATCCATATTAGCAGGATCAACACCCTGACCAAGATAAAAATCATAATTAGTAAATGTTACATCTGCAGCCGGCCAGTTAGTAGTAGCAGAAGTCGGAAGGCGCCAGCTCACTGCATAAATCTGTTTATTGAGAATTGGAGCGAGTAAGCTTTCATGTATTAAAAGTTGATAAGTTCTTGCTGAGGTAGCAAATTGACTAAGAAACGCCCCATTACCCGGTGCATTTGTGTAATCGGGAGGAACGACATGATAAATTTGAGCTACAATAGTTAATGATAGCAAGAAAAAAAGACAAAAAGTAAAGAAGGTTTTCATAGCATCTCCTGTTTTGTTGATGAAGTTTAATAGAAAAATAATTTATTAATACTCTTAATGCAAGACTTAAGAAAAAATTTTTAAATTAAAAACTATTATCCTTACTAATTCCGCAAAATAATCCTATTGCTGTCGCTAAATATATTTCAAATAAAAAAAACCGCAATCCTTTGTTTAATGAATTGCGGTTACATAATAATTCAGATTGTTTCGTCCTGACTTCGTCAGCACTAGCAATGACAGGCTAATTGCTAAACATCGTAGTACATTCCAAACTCAAACGGATGCGGCTGGAGCGCCATAGGCTTAATTTCCTTTTCGATCTTGTACTTTATCCAGGTTTCAATCACATCTTCAGTGAAGACATCTCCTTTCAACAAATACTCGTGATCATTTGCCAGAGCTGTTATCGCTTCATTAAGTGAACCCGGGGTTGAAGGAACATTTTTTAATTCTTCAGGCGGCATATCATAAATATCTTTATCGAGTGGTTCACCTGGATCAATACGGTTTATTATTCCATCAAGACCAGCCATCAACATTGCTGAGAAAGCAAGATATGGATTGGCTGAAGGATCAGGGCAACGAAATTCAACTCTTTTTGATTTTGGACTTGTTGAATACATTGGAATTCTAACAGCTGCACTTCTGTTTCTTTGTGAGTAAGCAAGATTTACAGGAGCTTCAAATCCCGGGACTAACCTTTTGTAAGAGTTGGTTGTTGGATTCGCAAAAGCACACAACGAAGCTGCGTGTTTTAATAGTCCACCAATAAAATAAAGTGCATCTTCGCTCAAACCAGCATATCCCGGACCTGCAAAAAGTGGTTTGCCTTTTTTCCATAAGCTCATATGAACATGCATTCCGCTTCCATTATCTCCCTGTATTGGCTTTGGCATATAGGTAACTGTCTTGTTCCACTTTTTAGCAGTATTCTTCACGATATACTTGAACATTAAAAGTTGATCGGCAGATTTAATAAGCGGAGCAAAACGCAAATCAATTTCGCACTGACCTCCGCTTGCAACTTCATGATGCTGAGCTTCAACATCAATTCCGCAATCAATTAAATTATTAACCATTGCGTTTCTCAAATCCATTAAAGCATCTGTGGGAGGAACCGGGAAATAACCCTCTTTGTATCTGGGCTTGTAACCCAGGTTTGGATTTTCGTCTCTTCCTGTATTCCATCGACCTTCAACAGAATCAACGTGATAAAAACTTCCATTTGGCTTTGAATCAAATCTCACATCATCAAAAATGAAAAATTCTGCTTCTGGTCCGAAGTACACTGTATCAGCTATACCTGTTGATTTCAGATGAGCTTCAGCTTTCTGTGCAATGTTTCTTGGGCAACGGGAATATTTTTCTTTTGTTGCTGGTTCATAAACATCACAGATTAAGCTCGCAGTAGGTGATTCTATGAAAGGATCAAAAAATAATGTTTCAGGATCAGGTATTATCAACATATCGCTTTCATTAATTGCTTTCCATCCTCTTATTGATGAGCCGTCGAAACCGTATCCATCAACAAAAGAATCAGCATCGAACTGAGAAACAGGTACAGTAAAATGCTGCCATTGTCCGGGGAAGTCCATAAACTTTAAATCAACGAACTTAATTTTCTTTGTTTTGATAAAGCTCAAAACTTTATCAATAGCACTTGGGGATTTTGCCATAGTTTTCCTTTTAATTTATTAATAAATATGAATTGCTGTTGTTTCTTTCAATGTGGATAAAACATAAGTCGTCTTTGTTCCTGTAACTCCAGGCCAGGTTTGAACTTCACTTAAAAGCTTTTCAAGTGATTCTGTGTTTTTAACCAACACTTTCAGAAGATGCGAGCCCTCACCTAGTACTGAATGACATTCCAGAATGTTCGGATGCTTATCAACATGTTTTATCAAATCTTTATAATGTTTGGATGAATCCATCATAACAAGAATAAAAGCAAGTATATCATAACCGAATGCCTGCTTGTTAACTTTTGTATAGTAGCCTTCAATAATCTTGTTATCTTCAAGTTTCTTCAACCTTTCGCTGATAGAAGGTACGGAGAGCCCGACCTGCTCGGCAAGTTCGTTACGTTTTGTTCTTCCGTTTTGCTGAAGAGTTGTCAATATTTTAAAATCCAGATCATCCAGCATCATAAACCTTAATTATTTAGGATTTTATTAAATTTTGCTTAGGAACATAAGGCTAAACAATAATTATTCCAAATATAAATTAGGAGTAGTCGCTATTTTTTCTAATTATGGTTGAGCCAGAATGAGAAATTGTATTAATTTTTTAGGCCGAAGGGAGTGAATGGGATTTTACTTTTCTTTATCTCTTCAAAAAGCTGAAGGTTTTGAGGATGTCTTTCCTGTAACTTATGAAAAAGGTGATACTGTACAGCTACATGATTGATTGACCGAACTTTAATACCAAGTAGTTCAAGTCTGAATTGCAGATCCGAATCTTCACCAATTGAAGGAGCCTGGTAACGTTCATCAAATCCATTTACTTTGACTATATCTTCTTTAAATAACGAAAAATTACAACCGAGTATTCCCCGGCTTTTTCTGTTAAGATATTTCAATAAGAATTTGTTCTTGAAATAAAATCCTTTCTCAACATCAATCGAATTTCCAAATAACCCATCAATTATCAACTTTAAAGAATGATTATTAAAAAAACCATTTAATACATTCTCTTCCGTCAACTGATTGGTTATTTTCTGAGAAAGGTTTACTCGCCTTCCGGTTAGTAATATATTTTGGTCTGCGTTTTTGAGATGTCCCTCGACAAAAGCTTTGTGAGGAACACAGTCACAGTCTATAAAAATAAGATAATTTGATACAGATTCTAAAATTGCTTTGTTTAGTATCTTGTTTTTTCTGAATCCTTTATCTTCCTGCCAGATATGCTTTATCGGAAATGAATATTTGGAAATATTTTTTTTTACTTCGTTGACTACTTCTTCGCCAGATCCATCATCAGCGATAATAAATTCAAAATTCCTTAATGACTGTCTTTCAAATCCGGCGAGCACAAGCTTGAGGTATTCAATCCTGTTATAGAATGCACCTATTACGGTCGCTTCAGGCATCTGAGGAAGTATCCTCAACAATCTTTTTTATAACTTTCTTCTTTTCAGATTTTCTGTCGTACGCCTTTTTATCCTTTTCAATCTTCGGAGGCTTTTTAGGAACAGGAATACGTTTAATCTTTTTCTTTATTTTGATTTTACTCTTTTTCAAAGTCATAGTCTTTATTCGTGAATTCGTGGCAGAAGAACAAGCCACGAATTCACTAATTTACCACGAATTAAAATATTGCATATATAAACGGTGCTAATGCAGAACCCTGAGTTAGAATAATCAATCCGCCAAGTAATAAAAGTAAAATTAGAATCGGTGCGAGCCACCATTTTTTTCTTACTTTAAGAAAATCCCACAGTTCAGATAGTATTGAAAGTTTGCTCATAATTTTCCTTTAATGATTTATTCCGAATTTATTTCGGAATCTTTTGTCTAATCATAAAAAATCTAAAAATTCATCAACGTAATAAGATGCTGAAACAAGCCTGCCTGCCGCAGGCAGTTTCAGCATAAATTTTCAAAATTGTCTGTCGTAATCTATTTGTTTTTTACTAATGTTTGTACGCTTTTCCCAATATGTATTCACCGATTTATCATATTTCAGAACCATAAATCTTTTCCCAACAAGTTTTGCTAAAAGCGCAATTGGTATTAATACAAGATAAAACACTATCGTTAAAATTACCCTGGACATAATGAATCCCAGAATAATCGCCAGACTCATCCAGATTCGATTTAAAGGTTTAAGAATCTTTGGGAACAGAGCACCAAATAGGATTAATAATCCACCGATAACCGCAAAGTAAAATGCTGATGGCTTTTCGAAATAAAATAGTAGTAACCCAATAGCAAAAAGAACCCCACCGATAGTAATTCCAAACTTTCGTAAATCTTTTTTCGTTTCATTGATATTTTTGAAATCTTCTTTAAGCATAGCTAATCCAATGCAAATTCTTTTTTCCAATCGACATCTTTTTCCAGCGGCTTCTGATCCTCTTTGGAGAGAAGATAATTCCCAAGAACCAGGTAGTCAATGTTGGTTCGCATAAAACATTTGTATGCATCTTCAGGTGTGCAAACAATCGGCTCACCTCTTACATTAAATGAAGTGTTAATGATAACAGCACATCCGGTATCTTTTTCAAACTGTGATATTAATTTGTGATACCTTGGATTTGTTTCCTTGTGAACGGTTTGAAGACGTGCAGAGTAATCAACGTGAGTTATTGCAGGAATATCAGAGCGAACAACATTGAGTTTATCAATTCCCCAAAGTCTTTCTTCATCTTCTGTCATCTTAATTCTTCGTTCCTTTTTTACATCAGCAACCTGAAGCATATAGGGACTTTCTTTCTCGAACTCGAAGTAATCATTGACTTTTTCAAAAAGAACTGACGGTGCGAATGGTCTGAATCCTTCCCTGAATTTTATTTTGATGTTCATCGTTGCCTGCATTTTAGATGAACGTGCATCACCAATAATTGAACGCGCACCTAATGCACGCGGACCAAATTCCATCCTTCCGTCAAACCAACCGATTACTTTTTCCTCAGCAATAAGTTTTGAAACAGTTTTAATAAGTTCATCTTCAACTAATTTCTTAGAAGGATAATTATGTTTTTTAATGAATGATTCAATTTCACCATCGCTGAAAGCAGGACCAAGATAAGAACCACCTTGTAAATCTGTTTTAGCATCAGCGATTCGAGGATTTGCAAGATAGCAGTACCATCCAATAAGCGCAGCGCCCAAAGCCCCGCCTGCATCTCCAGCCGCCGGTTGAATCCAGATATTTTCAAAGGGACCTTCCCTTAAAAGTTTTCCATTAGCAACGCAGTTCAAAGCAACTCCACCGGCAAGAGTAAGATTTTTATATCCCGTTTCTTTATATACATGATTACCCATCTTTAAGACAATCTCTTCAGTAACATCCTGAAGAGAACGGGCTAAGTCCATATCCTTTTGTGTAAGATTCGTTTCAGGAACTCTCGGAGGTCCGCCAAAAAGTTTGTCAAACTTACTGTTTGTCATCGTCAAGCCCTGGCAGTAGTTGAAGTAATCCATATTCATTCTGAATGAACCATCATCTTTAACATCAATCAAATGATCATAAATTAATTTTTTGTACTTTGGCTCACCGTAGGGTGCCAGACCCATCACTTTGTATTCGCCTGAGTTCACCTTAAACCCGGTATAATATGTAAATGCTGAATAGAGAAGACCAGGTGAGTGAGGAAATTTTATATCCGCCCAAAGCTCAATTGAGCTACCTTTACCAACACCATAGCTGCTGGTTGTCCACTCACCTACTCCATCCATCGTTAATATTGCTGCTTCATTGAATGGCGATGGAAAGAATGCAGATGCAGCGTGGGATTCGTGATGTTCCGGAAATATTATTTTCCCTTCATAACCAAGTTCTTTCTTTATTAATTCTTTCATCCATAATTTTTCTTTAATCCAAAGAGGCATTGCTTTGATGAAGGATTTAATTCCAGCAGGTGCAAAAGTTAGATATGTTTCCAGCAGACGCTCGAACTTTAAAAAAGGCTTATCGTAAAAGGCCACAAGATCTAGATCACTTGCCTTAATACCAGCATACTCAAGACAGAATTTAATTGCACCATTGGGAAATCGATGATCGTGCTTTTTCCGGGAGAATCGTTCTTCCTGAGCTGCAGCTAAAATCTTACCATCTTTAACAATGCATGCTGCACTATCGTGGTAGTAAGCTGATATACCAAGTATGTAAATATTTTTCTTGTTCAAAAAATTATCATTGCTGTTTGATTTGACTACGGTGTTAGATCTTCCTGTTCCTGCCAGGGTTTAATCCAAAGGTAATTAGGCGCTGTCATTGGAACCGCCAGCAATCTTCCTCCAAAACCGAAATATCTATAAACCACAGTTGTTGTATTTAAAATTTCAATTGAATTCAGCGCTTCATCATTAAGCTGAACATCATACTTATTTGCCAGTTCGACTGTTTTGTTAATTAAAGCATTGCTATACTTTTTATGTCTAAGCTCAACTTTAATATTTTCTTTTTCAACCTCATAATTATTCAAGGACATATCAACATTTTCTCTTCGATCTAAAAGCTCAAAAAGAGAGTATCCTTCAGATACTTTAATGGGCCCATACATATCACCGATTTTCATTAAAGCGGCTTTACGACCTAACTCACCGTACTCGCTTACTGAAAAAAATCCCAGTTCACCATTATTATTTTTTGCTTCTTCTCTAACAGTATATTTGATAGCAAGTTCTTTAAAATCCCTTCCTTCATTTAATTCATCAAGCACAGTTCGAATAACATCAAGGTCTTCTGTTAAAACCTCAATAATTTTCACTTCGAGTACAGAAGTGGTGCCCTGATTCTTTTCAAGAAAATATTCATAGGCTTCTTCATCTGTAATCTGAACACTTTGTGCAATTTCTTTACGCAATGTTTCCGTCAAATAATATCCTCGCCACATTTTCAAATAACGTTGGACTTCCGGTAAGTTCTGTAATCCTCTTTTGTATCCTTCACGCGACAGAAGCTCATGTTCAATAAATATTTTAACAGCAAAATTCAATCTTCCTTTAATATGATTATTATCGAGAGAATCAATGTAAAACTTTTCAATCGAAAGCTCTTGCAAAAAATCATTGATTGACACGGGTTGACCATTCAAATTGATAAACTCAGCGTTAAGCAATTCTGCACCTAAATCATTTTCTATTTCGTATAAATCTTTAGGTATAAGATAAATTTTTTCACCGGGCGGAATCATTTCTTTTTCACTTCTATTACTTAAAGCATCAACAACATAATCAGATAATTTTAAAAACAATTCTTTGTTCGTTTCAGCGACTACATCTTTAAAAAATCTGGAATAAAAATCTTTATAAATACTGTCTATCAACGTTGTCTCTGCAACTTTTAACACATATTTCTGCTCAGCTTCTGCTTGTTCCGCATTTTCAATAATTTTTTGTTCGGTTGAAAGCAGCCTGAATACATACCATCCATTCGGAGCTTTAATTGGTTGAGTAAAATCACCCGGCTTTAAGCTATATAAAATATCCTCAACGTTTTTATCCATCTGTCCATAACCAACAACATAAGGAATTTCCTGCAGAGTGCTTTCAGGTCGTTTAAGGAAAATAGAATAAAAATCTACTCCATCGCCAAGCTGCTTGAAAATATCATTGATCTCAGTTTCATCCTCAGAGAAGATATAATTCAAATCAAGTAACAAGCTGTTTCTTCGAAAGGCTTCACTCAAATACTCATCCGACAACTTTATTTTGCTCAGAATTTCCTGTCTGTAAAGCGCATCGCGAACATACATTTTTTCAATAGCTTTATAAGTTGATTCTATAAGTTCAGATTTATCTAAGCCCATTGACTCAGCTTCAAGAGCCCAAAGTTTTTCCGCAATTATCGAGTACAGAACTTCCCTCTTAAGCGCCGCTTCCCCACCAATCATTGTTGCAGAAATCTGAGGAGTAAGTTCATATCTTTCAATGAATTCACTTTCGCTAATTAATTCACTGCCGATTTTAGCAATTATTTTCTCCTCATTAGTCTGGCCCCGATTGATTTGGGGCCCGATGAAAAGTATTAGCAGTAAAATTATTTTATACATTAATGTGATATTACAAATTGAAGAACTGAATCCAGTATACCATATACTAGAGTTTATTTCATAAGTTAAGTTCAGAAATCATCGATTAAATTGACATAAAAATAGCGATATTATCGTAAATCAGGTAAGCCAAAAGAAATGTGAAATGCAAGACTTGCCATTTATTAAACACTAATTTTTAAGCTCTTATTGCCATAATTTTAAGTAATTGATTCATATTTTTCTGATGACAATAATAAATGAATTTTCTCCTGATTATTTGGATTAACACAATATGACAATAGAACGCTCCGGCAAAAAAAATCCGTGCTGGTTTTATTTAATAATGATATTACTTCCTGTTATTATTATTCTCCTGCTCGAGTTGAGTCTTAGAATATTTCACTATGGAGGAATTTATGACCAATGGATCCCTGCAGGAGAAGGAAGATTAACATTAAACCATGAATTAGCATTCAGATATTTTTATAATACTGAAAGAGTTCCGTCTGCCAATCACAATTATTTCGATGAAGTTAAACAGGATAATTCCTATCGTGTCTTTGTAATGGGCGGAAGCAGTGCTGCAGGTTTTCCGTATTCACCGAACGGTGCTTTTTCCAGATACATTAGAAAAAGACTTGAGCTTTTATATCCCGAAAGAAAGATTGAAGTAGTGAACATCGCAATGAGTGCGATAAATTCTTATGCGTTAAGAGATATGCTTCCCGGAGTTTTAGAAAAGCAGCCGGACTTAATAATTATTTATGCAGGTCATAACGAATATTACGGTGCTTTGGGTGTGGGCTCTGTCGAGACTCTTGGAGATACAAGATTCATTGTAAACACTGTCATTTGGTTAAATCAATTTAAAACTTTTGAATTTCTTCGGAATATTATTAAGTACTTATCAAGTATGTTTTCCGAACCTGTAAAATCTGATGGTACCTTGATGGCACGAATGTCTCAACGACAACTCATTCCGTATCGCTCTGAAAAATATTTTGCAGGTATTGATCAATTTGAAGGAAATCTCCGCGATATGCTGGAAATCGCAAAAGATGAAAAAATTCCGGTAATTCTTGGAAGGTTAGTTAGTAATCTGAAAGATCAAAAGCCATTTGAATCATACGAAGATGGGAACTACCCTGCTGCAGAAGAGATTTATCAACTTGCATGGGCTGAATTAAATTCAGGAAAAGTAACTGAAGCTGATTCATTATACAGATTCGCAAAAGATCTTGATGCTTTGAGGTGGAGAGCACCGGAAAAAATAAATCAGATTATCGAACAGCTTGGTAAGGATCTTAATTATCCTGTGGTGAGTTTAGATTCTGTTTTTAATATTGAGTCAAAATATGGAGTGGCTGGCGATGATTTGATTACTGATCATCTCCACCCAAATTTAAAAGGCTTTCAAATTATCGGGAGAGAATTCTGCAATACAGGTATTGTTTCGGGAATTTTTCCATCTAATTATGAAAAAACTTATTCACTTCAAGAACAGGATAGTATTACTTTAAGTCGTTATGAATTTACAAAACTTGATTCAACGATAGCTCTATATCAGATAATTATTTTAAAGAGTGACTGGCCGTACACAAAGGAAAAAATATCTGATGAAAGAAAACTTGAGTTGTTGAATATGCAGACATACTCAGACACTCTTGCCTATCTCGCTGGTAAGGGAGACATAACCTGGCAGTCTGCTCATCTTAAATTAGCTCAGCATAAATTATTGAGGGGAGATGTTGATTTATTCAATAAAGAAGTAAGTGCTGCGGCGGACGAATATCCTTTTGATCCTTATAATTACGAATTTGCGGCACAACTTTTAGTTAATCTGAAAATGTTTGATGATGCTTACATTTATTTGCGAAAACTTGATGAACTTAAGTCCGGGGCTTATTCAACAAAATGGCTTGGAATAATTGATTTACTTAATAACAAAGTGGATTCTGCAATCAAATATCTTTCAACAAGTTTAAACTATAACTCATCAGATTCACAGATTTATTACAACCTTGCCGGAGCTTATTCAATAAAAAAAGATTATCAAACAGCCTTGCAAATGATTAATCGGTGCCTGCAGATTGAGCCAAATTATTCGATGGCAAGAGATCTCCAGCAGCAGCTTTTAAGTGCCACAGGAAGCAGAAGGTAGGTAACAGAATTGCCATTATCTGAAAAACAAACACAGTTCATTAAAACGAATTATAAAACGCTTTCTGTAAAGGAAATGGCAAAACAGCTTAATGTCCCGGCAGAAGAGATTGATTCATTCTTAAAAGAAAATAAACCTCCTGCGCCAAAATGGTTTTATGCTTCACTGATAATTATTCCCGTAGTTTTTTTTGTTTTTCTCGAAATTGGTCTGAGAATTTTTAATTATGGAAGAGACAATCAAATCTGGGTTGATATTTCAGAAGATATGCAAATCCTGAATCCAGAACTGGGTTACAGGTATTTTTTTACGACTCAGAATTTACCATTCTCAGTTGAGTCTTTCATCTATAAAGAAAAAAAAGAAAACAGCTTCAGGGTTTTTGTAGTTGGTGCAAGTTCCGCGGCTGGGTATCCTTACCTGTCTTCTGCTTCATTCAGTAAATTCATCAGAAAAAAGTTAGAGATTCTATATCCTGAAAAAGTGATTGAAGTCGCCAACTTCAGTATGTCCGCTATTAACTCTTACACAATCAGAGATCTGATGCCTGACCTATTACAAAAAGAACCAGATTTAGTTTTAATCTATCTCGGACATAATGAGTATTACGGTGCACTTGGCGTCGGTTCGATGGAATCTCTCGGGTCTTCAAGATTTATCGTCAACACAACTTTATGGCTGAACAAATTCAAAACGATTGAGCTTCTGAGAAATATTGTAAAATCTATTTCGGGTATGTTTTTAACAGAAAACGAAATTACCGGCGGGACTATGATGGCACAATTAGCTCAGGATAAATTGATCGAATACAACTCTGATATTTATTGGGATGGTATTCATCAGTTTGAAGGAAATCTTCGTGACATACTATCAATGTGTAAAGAAGCAAATGTTCCAGTTATTTCCAGCACCGTTGCAAGTAACCTGAAAGATCAAAAGCCTTTTGTATCTGTAAAAGATTCTAAGTATCCATCGGCAGATCAAATATTTTTCAATGCTGGAAGTAAATTACAATCAGGTGAAATTGACTCGGCAAAAGAATTATTTATTTATGCAAAAGAACTTGATGCATTAAGATTCCGCGCACCTGAAGAAATTAACAATACAATTATTCAGTTGTGCAAAGAGTTTAATTACCCAATCATTAGAAGCGATTCACTATTGAATTCTGTCAGTGGTGATGGAATTGTTGGAGACGAGTTGATGACTGATCATCTTCATCCAAATGTGAAAGGATACCAGTTAATTGGAAATTTGTTCTTCCAAGCAATGAAGAAAAACAGCCTTCTGCCGACAAATGAACCTTTAGACCTTGATGAAGTCACAGCAGATAGTCTTGTTTATGCTTACTATAATTTCACTCTGCTTGATTCAACCATAGCCGATTTTCGAATTAAAATATTGAAGAATGACTGGCCGTATATAAATCCCAAAAATCAAAGTCCAAGAAACAAATTATTATCACTTAATTATTTGATTGATAGTCTCGCACTTGAAGTTATCGATGGAAGAATTTCCAGAGAGCAAGCACGACTTAAAGTTGCAAATTCTTATCTAAAAAATAATGATATGGAAAAATACTCGACCGAAATGGCAGCTTTAATTGAAGAGTTTCCTTTCATCTACAAGTATTATAATGCCACTGCAAAAGAATTAATTACCGCTGGAGAATTTTCAAAAGCATACTACTTTTTGAAGAGAGGATATGATAAAAAACCGGATGCGTTTAACTCCAAGTGGCTTGGCATTATTGACCTCTCGCAGGGCTTTGTTGATGATGCAATTATCTATCTTGAAGCAAGCCTCAGATATGACAGTAAAGATGCTCAAACCTATTTCAATATTACAGGAGCTTATGCGCAGAAAAAAGAATTTAATAAAGCACTTGAGTCAATCAACAAATGCCTGAAAATAAATCCGGACTTCCAGAGAGCAGTACAAATCCGGCAACAGCTTGAAGCTATAATCAGTCAAAAAAATTCCATTGAATAAATCCGATAGAAATAAGAAGAGCATCAAAAGTAAATCTCCTTTTTGGTTTTACCTGATATTGTTCATCATCCCGATATTGTTTTTTGTATTGCTTGAAGTATTACTCAGAGTATTTAATTACGGTATTAATAATGATCAATGGATACAGATTACTGAAACAAAGCAAATGCTCAATCCTGATGTCGCCGGCAGGTATTTCTTCGACACAGAAGATTTACCTCAATCTAACAACGATGCATTTGATATTGTAAAGAGAGAAAATGCGTTTAGAGTTTTTGTTATGGGAGGAAGCAGTGCACAAGGATTTCCTTACTCGCCAAACGGAACTTTTTCAAGATATATCCGCGATCGTCTCGACTTAATCTATCCTGATAAATACATAGAAGTAATTAATCTCGGTATAACCGCCACTAACTCATATACGATCAGGGATTTAACTCCAGGTGTGCTTGAACAAAAACCTGATTTAATTCTAATATACGCCGGACATAATGAATATTATGGTGCTTTCGGTGTTGGGTCAACCGAAAACATTGGTAAGTCGCGTGAGCTCGTAAATTTTCTCATCTGGTTAAATAAATTTAAGTCTGTTGAGTTGTTGAGAAACGGAATTAATACTTTAATGACAATATTCCACAGCGAGCCTGAGAAGGATATACATCGCGGCGGAACATTAATGGCAAGACTTGTAAAAGAACAGTGGATACCATTTAATTCAGAATCGTATAACATTGGTATAGAACAACTCAAAGGAAATTTTGAAGATATTCTTCAAATGACTAAGGACGCGGGAGTTCCTGTTGTGATTGGCACACTCGTTAGCAATTTGAAAGATCAAAAGCCATTCATATCAGTTGGAATTGGTATTAATGAGAATGCTGATTCAGTTTACTTGAAGGCGCAACTTCAGCTTAGACTTGGAAATATGCACTTAGCCGATTCACTCTTCCGGTTTGCAAAAGATTTTGATGCTCTTAGATTCAGAGCACCTGAGAAGATAAATGAAATTATCAAAAGACTTGCTCTGAATTTTAATTGCGGATTTGTTGATGTTGATTCAGTATTTAATGCAAATAGCCCATATGGCATCGTAGGTAATAATCTTATTGTTGACCATTTGCATCCGTCATTTAATGGTTATCTGTTAATGGGTAAAATATATTTTGAAGCGATTGATAGAAATCGTTTGCTGACCGATGATAAACGATTGCAAATTACATATAACCAACAGGATAGTACCGTAACACATAATTTTGCTTTCTCAAGACTTGACTCGGTAATTTCTGATATAAGATTAGCTGGCTTATTGAATGACTGGCCATTTGTTGATAAACCTGATTTTTCTTTAATAAAAAGATTAAAGCTAAAAGACAGAATAGATTCTATT
This sequence comes from Ignavibacteriaceae bacterium, assembly GCA_014860115.1. Lineage (GTDB taxonomy): Bacteria > Bacteroidota > Ignavibacteria > Ignavibacteriales > Ignavibacteriaceae > IGN2. Next base: position 1,526 of record JACZKK010000177.1, on the reverse strand, counting down.
GCCTATAAAATTGCAGTCGAAAATCTGAATTGGGAAAAAGGTCACAGGCTGGCTGCAGAATACTATCTGTCAAGAAAAGATTATTTGAACTTTGCTAAAGAATCCCAGGTTATTGTTTCGCAATATCCTTTCAAGCTAAACGATTATGATTATGCTGCTTCACAGCTAATCAATGTTAAAGAATATAATCTTGCTTATAATTTTTTATTTAGAAGGTACGAAGAAACTCCTGATGCTTTCTCCACAAAATGGCTTGGAAACATTAATCTTAACAGAAGGAATATTGATGAGGCAATTAAATATTTATCAGCAAGCATAGAATATGATAAAACTGATGCCCAAACATTTTATAATTTAGCAGGGGCGTATATCCAGAAAGAAGAATTTAAAACTGCATTTGAATCCATTGAGAAATGTTTAAGTATCAACCCTGATTTTCCAAACGCACAAAGTCTGAAAGTTCAGCTTACCAAAAAATTATCACAATAAAAAAGCCCCGCAGAACGGGGCTTTAACTTTTAGTTGAAACAATCCGAAAGGATTACTTCAATAAAATCATCTTCTTTGTTTCAGTGAAGTTACCTGAGCTAATCTTGTAAAAATAAATTCCACTTGTTAGATCAGAAGCATCAAAATTAACTGAATACGTTCCAGCAGTTTTGGTTTCGTTAACTAATGTAGCAACCTTCTGTCCGATTGAATTATAAACATCAAGTGTTACAAATCCTTCAACCGGCAAACTATAGTTGATCTTAGTTGATGGGTTGAACGGATTCGGGAAGTTCTGTTCAAGTGAATAAGCAGCAGGAATATTTCCAGGCAAATCTTGAACGTCCGTTACAAAATCTTTTTCTCCCATTACTGCGAAAGTATCCTGTGTTTCACAATACCAAGCAAGGGCAAATAGATTTATAATATGGTTTGTACCAATCGCATTTTCATTATCATTCCAATTAGGATTACAATTATTATTGGCAGTACCACCACCATAATTTATTGCAAACTTATACTGTATTTGGAAAATGGTATAAGCCGGGAAAGTAACGGTGGCTGTGAAGATCAAATCTCCTGCAACTTTATCACCATTAGTTCCATCATCAAACAGCTCGATCATCCTATCGATCTGATTATCAGGCCAGCCTAAATCAGGCCATTGAAGCGGGGGTGTACCACCAGCCATATGAACGGTATTTATAACCGGGAACGGTTGACCATTATTACATTGGTCACCATTAGCAACTGCACCATCAACATCAATCTGGAACAGAACATCGGTTTCTTGATTTGTAACAGTCGACAATGTACCATCATTAAAAGCACGTGAAATTACTGCTTCGCCGTTATTGTAATCATCCTGGGTCAGAATATATCTTCTATCCGATCCGCCTTCCCAGCTGTTTGGAGTGTAAAAGAATTTGTAACCGGTTACTATGGTGTCACCAACTTCAGCACCAAATACTGTGTCTGGTATTTCGCTAATGTATATATTTGGGTCCAATGTGCTTGGAGCCAGATCGTGACGACCC
>JACZKK010000176.1 GCA_014860115.1 Ignavibacteriaceae bacterium | reverse complement strand
GAGAGTTTGTCTTTCATTTCCTCCATTTGCTTTTTGGTCTGGAATACAAGACTGTCAGCCTGGTTTCTTATCTCAACACTTTCCTTCTTCTTCTTATCTTCTGCTGCATGCTCTTTAGCATCACGCTGCATTTTTTCAATTTCCTCTTTGCTCAAACCGCTAGAGGATGTAATTCTTATACTCTGTTCTTTATTTGTCGCTTTATCCTTAGCAGCTACGTGAAGTATACCATTGGCATCAATATCAAATGTAACTTCAATCTGCGGAATACCGCGTGGTGCCGGTGGTATGCCATCAAGATGGAACCTGCCAAGTGTTCTGTTATCTGCAGCCATCGGTCTTTCGCCCTGCAGAATGTGAATCTCTACTGACGGCTGGCTATCAGAAGCAGTTGAGAATATTTCGCTTTTCTTTGTCGGAATAGTTGTGTTCGAATCTATCAACTTTGTCATAACACCACCAAGCGTTTCAATACCAAGTGACAATGGAGTTACATCTAGAAGTAAAACATCCTTTACATCACCAGCTAAAACACCACCCTGAATTGCTGCACCGACTGCAACTACTTCATCAGGATTGACACCTTTGTGAGGCTCTCTTCCAAACAGATCTTTTACAAGTTGTTGAACCATTGGAATTCTTGTTGATCCACCAACTAGTATTACTTCGTGAATATCTGATTGTGAAACTCCGGCATCTTTCATCGCCTGCTGACAAGGAATTTTTGTTCTGTCAACTAAATCGTGAATGAGCTGTTCAAATTTTGACCTGCTCAAGTTTATGTTTAAGTGTTTTGGTCCATCCTGTGTTGCAGTTATAAATGGAAGGTTTACATCTGTTGAGTTTGAAGAAGACAATTCAACTTTCGCTTTCTCGGCTGCTTCTTTTAATCTCTGAAGTGCCATCGGATCTTTTTTGAGATCAATTCCTTCAGCTTTTTTGAACTCATCTGCTAAATAATCAATTAATCTTTGGTCGAAATCATCACCGCCAAGGTGAGTATCACCATTAGTTGATTTCACTTCGAACACACCTTCACCCAACTGCAGGATAGATATATCAAATGTTCCGCCGCCTAAATCATAAATAGCAACTACATGATCTCTTGTTTTCTTATCCAATCCGTATGCAAGTGCTGCAGCGGTTGGCTCGTTTATTATTCTCTTCACGTGTAACCCGGCAATTTCGCCAGCATCTTTTGTTGCCTGTCTCTGGGAATCATTAAAGTATGCAGGTACTGTGATAACTGCTTCGGTCACTGGCTGACCAAGATAATCTTCCGCTGTCTTTTTCATTTTCTGTAAGATCATCGCACTGATTTCAGGTGGCGAATAAACTCTATCCTGAATTTTTACTCTTGCAGAATTACTTTCGCCGGGAACAACTTCATATGGAACTTCACTTTTTTCAGTTCCGACTTCATTAATAAATCTGCCCATAAATCTCTTTATTGATGATATCGTGTTTTTCGGATTTGTGATAGCCTGTCGTTTTGCGGGCTGTCCCACCAATCGTTCGCCTGATTTCGTAAATGCAACAACTGATGGCGTTGTTCTTCCACCCTCAGAATTCGGGATAACCACCGGATCATTTCCTTCCATAACGGCTACGCAAGAATTTGTTGTTCCGAGGTCTATTCCTATTATTTTACCCATTTTATTTCTCCTTGATTTTAGATTTTGATAATTTCTTAATATTCTTTTCTAGAGATGTTATTTATAACATACTTGGTCTTATTAACCACTGTACATTCCAATATAAGTGCCAGAGGAGTAATATTCCTATAAATCATTATAATAATTGAAGTTACTTGCCTTATATCTAGTCTGAGTTAATCCTTGCTGGGTCAGACAGCTTGCCAGTTTGGCATCATTCACTTGACAAAAGTCAAATATGATGACAGATTAGCTTTGGGCAAAAGTTAGCCAGGGTAAAGAAAGATAAAGTGATTAGAACTCAAAGAAAAGCTAATGTTTAGAATATTTAATTCATCGATCAGACCTTTTAACCTCCAAAAACACAATAGAACAACTTAAATCCTCAATAAGAATTATTCAAAGCCAATTGAGTAATTTTGTTTAGAGTAAAAGGAGATAAAATGTTTGAACTGGAGATATTTGACCTAAAGTTAGAGACTGAATTTATCGGCAGAAATTTTATTTATTGTGACGAGATTGAATCAACCAACAGCGATCTTCTTGCCGGTAAGCAGCAATACAAAAAAACTGGGACGGTATTGTTCGCAGAAAAACAATTAGCTGGTAAAGGAAGGAAAGACAGAACCTGGCAAAGTGCAAAAGGGTTGAACCTTACTTTTTCAATTCTTTTAGTGAAGGATGTGGTTGCCGGAATAAATGTTAATCATTTGAATCTGGCTGCTTCGTTAGCAGTTGCCTCTGCAATAGAAAATCTTCATCAACTTAAAACCGAACTTAAATGGCCTAACGATGTTTTGATTGACAAGAAAAAGGTTTCTGGAATTTTGACG
>JACZKK010000175.1 GCA_014860115.1 Ignavibacteriaceae bacterium | reverse complement strand
GTTTGAAATTTTAACTAATGGAACAAGAAAAGTAGTAATTGATTATTCACACACTCCAGATAGTCTTGAAAAAACTTTGATGGTAATTAGAAAAATCACGGGAAATAAAAATCCTGTTTATACAGTTTTTGGATGCGGAGGAAACAGGGATAAACTTAAACGTCCGGTGATGGGAAAGATAGCTACCGAATTAAGTGATCAGGTGATTGTTACTTCTGACAATCCAAGAAATGAAAATCCTTCAGCAATAATTGAAGAAATAAGATCAGGTATTACGAAAGATAATTACCAGGTAATCGAAGACAGAGAATCTGCAATAGCAGAAGCGATAAAGAAAAGCGGAAAATATTCTGTGATTCTCATAGCTGGGAAAGGCCATGAAGATTATCAGGAAATCGGTCATGTCAGACATCATTTCTCTGATAAAGAAGTAGCAAAAAAAGTTCTTGGAATTTGAAAAAGGTTCACCTGAACATAAAAGATATTTTTAATGTTCCCGGATCAGAAATCTTCGAATCTGATAAATTGAAAAACATAAATTATGTATCAATTGATTCAAGAAAGATTAAGCCGAACACTTTGTTCATAGCATTAAAAGGAGAACGATTCGATGGACACACTTTTGTTAAAGATGCAGTTAAGAGCGGAGCCGCAGCGATAGTTATTAATAATAGAAGATTAAATCAGTTTAATGATGTTAAAGTTCCAATAGTAACTGTTAAAGACACAAAGCTTGCGTTGGGAGATATTGCCAGGATTTGGAGAAAAAAAATAAACGCAAAGATTATTGGAATCACAGGAAGTTCGGGTAAAACAACAGTAAAAGATATGCTCGCAGAATTGCTGTCTGAAAAATATAAAGTGAACAAAACTGAAGCAAATAATAATAACCATATTGGCGTGCCGTTAACAATCTTAAATACGAGCGAGAAGCATCAAGTCCTGGTTGCTGAACTTGGAACGAATCACTTTGGTGAAATACCCTATACAGCAAGCATTCTTTCACCAGATTATAGTTTGATTACAAACATCGGAGATTCGCATCTTGAATTTTTAAAGACTAGGAATGGTGTCTGGAAAGAAAAATCTTTTCTGTTTGATGAAACGATTCGAAATGGAGGAAAAGTTTTTCTCAATTACGACGATCCGATAATTAAAGCGAAGCATTCAAGAGGAGGAAAGCGAATTAGTTACGGTTTCTCAGGAAGAGTTGATGTTCGAGGTAAAATTAATTCTTACACAGACGATGGCAAACCTGTAGTCACTATAAAATATAAAAAGAAGAATTATGAGATTACTCTTCCAATTTATGGGGAACAGAGTGCAAAAAATTTTCTTGCTGCTTGTACAATTGCCCTGGAGATGGGATTATCAATTGAGCAGATAAAAAATGCTGTAGAGAAGTTAAAAGCTCCTTCAGGTAGACTTGATGTACAGCGATATAAAAATTTTATTTTGATTGATGATGCATATAATGCAAATCCGGATTCAACCAAGGCAGCAATTGAACTTGTTGGAAGAATAGAATCATTTAAAAGAAAAATTCTTTTGCTGGGTGATATGCTCGAGCTTGGAACTACTAGCATAAAGCTTCATGAAGGATTAAAAGATGTGATCGTGAAAGCAAAAATTGATGAAGTATATACAATAGGTCCTAAGATGAACTATCTCCATAAAGAAATTGCTCAGAAAAATTTATTCACAAAGCATTTCAATAAAAGAGATGCATTAAAGCGTTACATAAAAAAACTGAACTTCGATGATTCCGTCATTCTTGTAAAAGGTTCAAGAGGAATGAGAATGGAAGAGTTTGTTTCAGAAATAAAAAATAAATCTATGAGCTGATGCTTTACTACTTATTCGAGTATATAAATAAGATTTATTCACCACCGGGATTTGATATTTTCCGGTTCCTGACTTTCAGATCGGCATTAGCTGCAATTACCGGTTTATTTCTGGCTTTCTATTTAGGACCGAAAATAATCCGTGCATTACAAAAGAATCAGATAGGTGAAGCAAAAAAAGTAGATGCACCCCAGACACATTGGTCAAAAGCAGGAACGCCAACAATGGGTGGGCTGATAATAATTTTTTCAGCAGTGCTTCCTGTGTTACTGTGGGGCGATTTAACCAGCATCTACATAATTTTAATTCTTGGCGGAACTGTTTGGTTAAGTCTTGTTGGATTTCTTGATGACTATCTCAAAGTCGTCAAAAAATTACCCAAAGGTTTGATTGGCAAGTATAAGCTTCTTGGTCAATTTTTAATTGGTTTGGTTGTCGGTGCGGTAATTTACTTTTCACCCGAGTTTTCAAACTATAATTCACTAACAACAGTTCCGTTTTTAAAAAATGTTAATCTCGATCTTTCATTTTTTTATATACCGGTTGTGATATTCATAATCACTGCCACATCAAATGCTGTGAACTTGACAGATGGTTTAGATGGACTTGCTATTGGAGTGATCGCAATAGTTATGATAGCACTGGCTTTGCTGAGTTATGTGAGTGGTAACGTAATCTTTGCTGATTACCTGAATATCATTTATCTGCCCGGTTCAGGCGAGTTAACAGTTTTTGTTGCTGCACTTGTTGGTGCATCGCTCGGTTTTCTTTGGTACAACGCTTATCCGGCTCAAATTTTTATGGGAGATACTGGTTCGCTCGCACTTGGTGGTGCATTCGGAATTCTTGCAGTATTAATAAAAAAAGAATTGTTCATCCCAATTCTTGGCGGTGTTTTTTTTATGGAAACTATTTCGGTGATCATTCAAAAGGTTTATTTCAAATACACAAAGAAAAAATTCGGACAGGGTAAAAGAGTATTTAAAATGGCGCCAATTCATCACCACTTTGAAATATTGGGTTGGGCTGAACCGAAGATAGTTGTTCGCTTTTACATTATTGCGATTATACTCGCTATAGTCACACTTATTTCTTTCAAGATAAGATGATGAAAGTTAAAGGGAAAAAAATATCGATCATCGGAGCTGCCAGGAGCGGAGTTGGTGCGGCAAAACTTGTAAAGCGGCTCGGTGGAATTCCGTTTGTTAGTGATTTCAGCCCTAAGGAAAAAATATTTGATGCAGTGAATCAACTCGAAATTGAAAAAATAAATTTTGAGTTCGGGGGACACTCGGACAGGGTATATGAGTCATCGCTTATGATTGTCAGTCCAGGTGTCCCCAACGATTCACAGGTGCTGCAGAATGCGAGAGCAAAAGGTATTAAGCTCGTAAGTGAAATCGAGTTCGCTTATCATTACTGTAAAGGAAAAATAATTGCTATTACCGGAACGAACGGCAAAACAACTACTACCAGTTTGTGCGGACATGTTTTTAACACGTGCGAATACAAAACTCATGTAGCAGGAAATATTGGAGTAGCTTTCAGTGAAATAGTTCTCGATGTGAAAGAGGGAGAATTTGTTTCACTTGAAGTATCAAGTTTTCAATTGGATCTGATAGAAAATTTTAAACCGGCAGCCGCATTGATTCTAAATATTACACCAGATCATTTGAACAGATACGAAAACAGTTTTGATAAATATGCCGAATCA
>JACZKK010000174.1 GCA_014860115.1 Ignavibacteriaceae bacterium | reverse complement strand
TGGAAAAATAAAAATAGAGCTGCCGGAAGAAGTGATAATTGGAAAATCATTCACAGTAAAAATTTACTACAACGGGAAACCAAGGGTGGCAGAAGATCCTCCGTGGGATGATGGATTCACCTGGTCTAAAACAAAAAGCGGAGAAGACTGGATTGGTGTGACCTGTCAGGGTGGTGGTGCGGATGTTTGGTGGCCGTGTAAAGATCATCCTTCCGATGAACCTGATTCTATTTTGCTTAACTGGACTGTTCCGCAAAATTTAATTGTTGCTTCAAACGGAAAACTAAGATATGTTCTCACAAATAAAGAAGGGACAAATACCTTCTGCTGGTTTGTTTCAACTCCTATTAATAATTATGGTATTTCAATTCACGCAGCACAGTATGATACAGTTCAATATAAATACACAAGTGTAACTGGAGAAGAAATTCCAGTAACTATCTGGGTCCTCCCCGAAAATATGGAGAAGGCAAGAGAACACTGTCCTGAATTTTTAGAACATTTAAGATGGTATGAAGAGCTTCTTGGTCCTTATCCTTTCCGTGCAGATAAATATGGAGTTGCAGAAACTCCTTACCTCGGAATGGAACATCAAACTATAATTGCAAACGGTTATGGTTATCGCGATGATCAGTTTGGATTTGACTGGCTTCATCATCACGAGCTTGGTCACGAATGGTGGGGGAATATGGTAACCGCAAAAGACTGGAGTGATTTCTGGATTCACGAAGCAATTTGTGGTTATATGCAGACTCTTTACATCGAAGACAAGTTGCCAGAAAGAAGTCCCTCGGCATTTATGATGAACTGGAAGCTCTGGAAAAACGAACAGCCTGTTGCACCACGAAAAGAAATGACCAGCGATGAAGCCTACACGAATGATATGTATTCGAAAGGATCTTATATTTTGTTCACACTTCGTTATTATTTGGGAGATGATGTTTTTAGAAAAGTTTTGAGAAGATGGGCGTATCCTGATCCTGAAATGGAAAAAGTAACTGATGGAAGTCAATGCCGTTTTGCTACAACAGATGAATTTCTTGAAATCGCAGAAAATGTTTCTGGTCGTGAGCTCGATTGGTTCTGGGAAGTTTATTTCAGGCAGGCATCGTTACCTGTTCTTAAAGCAGAATTAAAGAACAACACTGTCTTTCTTGAATGGAAAATTGAAAACGATCTTCCTTTCTCCGTTCCTGTTGAAGTGAAGTTGGGCGATGAAATAGTTAAAGTCGAAATGAGAGAGGGTGCGGGCTCAGTAAAAATTCCGGAAGGAGTTGAGCCGGTTATTGATCCGGATAAGTGGATTGCGATGAGTGATGTAGAATTTAGAAACCTAAATAAATAATTAATAACAAATCTTTGGTGCATATTATGCAAACTAAATTATTTGTCTTCGTTTTGATCCTAATATCCATGTGTGGTTTTATATCTGCCCAGGATTCTGATCAACCATATGTTTTTATATCTACTTATTCTGTTACACAGATTCCTGCCGATGCAATTTACTTGTCACTAACACTAAGTTCAAAAAGTGAAGATCCTAAAAAAGCATTTGATGATCACAAAAAATTAGAACAGAACTTATTGAATCTATTTAAAGAATTTGAGATCCCCGATTCAAATGTCGGTTACTCGCTTTTATATATAGGGAAAACACCTGCTTATACTAAAGAAGCTCCGGGATATATGACAAGACAGATTGTAAGTATACGGCTGGATGATTTCACCAAGTATGAGCCCATTCAACTTGCTCTTTTATCCAGCGGTATTTATGAATACAGCGCAAAATTTATTGCGGACGAAAGTGATATCTGGATAGATAAGGGTATACAGGAAGCAATAGTAAAAGCTACGGCAGAAGCTGAGCTGACCGCAAAGAATTCCAGCAAAAGACTCGGAGAAATAATAAGCATCGAGACTTCACATCATTACCCATCTGATGCTGGAAATGCAATGGCCATATCCGCTCCTCGACCGGGCGAAACATTGATTGATTTACCACACTTTGTAGAAATGAGTGTGTCTTTAAGAGCCAGGTTTGAACTTTTAGAGAAATAAAATATTTAGCTATCTAATTGAGGTTGCGATGTTCACTTCTGTAGCGATTTCATATTTTAGCACAAAAGAATTTTACTTTACCCTTAGAACGGTGATAAAATGACAAAACTGATTCTGCTTTTAACTTTAATAAATACACCTTCAATCCTCTCACAGATGGATACGGTTCTCGTTCAAAAACTAGATTCTCTTTTAAACTACAATGAAAGTCTCGAACACAGACTAGATGTGCTTGAAAAAAACATAGATGATATTTTATGGTTTCAAAGAGTTGGTGATGTTGCATTTATTGATAAAGTTTTTATGACGGGTCCGCCAAAGTGGAAAGAGACTGACACAACTGATCCTGCGTTCGGAAATCCTGTCAAGTTCTGGTCGTATGTTTTTATACCGAAGGATATTGACTTCAACAAAAAATATCCGCTGTTGGTTTTTCCTCACGGAGGAGTTCACAGTAATTTTTCAACTTACTATACTCATATAATCAGAGAATTGATGTATCAGCAATACATTGTTGTTGCAGCTGAGTACCGCGGAAGCACGGGATATGGCAAATCACATTATGAAAAAATTGATTACGGCGGTCGCGAAGTTGAAGATGTTGATTCAAGCAGAAAGTATATGATAGACAATTATGAGTTTGTTGATTCCGAAAGAGTCGGGTTAATCGGATGGAGTCACGGCGGACTTATTTCTCTGATGAACATTTTTCAATATCCAGAAAATTACAAGGTGGCTTTTGCCGGAGTTCCTGTTAGCGACCTGATTACTCGGTTAAATTATATGGATGAGGATTATAGAGAATTATATTCTGCAGATTATCACATTGGCGAAACAGTTGAAGAAAATCCTGAAGAATACAAAAGAAGATCTCCTGCCTGGAATGTTGAGAAACTACAAACACCCTTACTCATTCACACTAACACAAATGATGAAGATGTAAGATTTATTGAAGTCGAAGTTTTATTAAATGCACTAAAAGAAGCGGACAAAGAATTTGAATATGAAATTTTTAATGAATTACCCGGCGGGCATTCATTCGACAGACAGGATACTAAACTTGCACTCTCAATCAGGTTAAAGATTTACAAATTTCTGGAAAAGTATCTTAATCCGCCAAAAACTTTTAAAAACATTGATGAAATCAGGCAAATAATTTATAGATGACGTAAATTATTACTTGCTTTCAGCGCAGTAATTTCAATTAAAATAAAAAAAGTCGTTTATCGACAAAATTTGGAGGAATTACCACTGTCGGCAAGGGAACAATATTTGTTTAATAAAGAGAAATAAATAAAGCTTACTTGGCTAAAAAATGGTAAAATTATTAGCAGCTATAATATTTCTCTGCGTCATTGGTGGCGGCGCATATTATCTACTTTTTTCTAAAACTGTCGACAAGGTAGAAGTTACAGGTAAAATTCAGATTTCAAAGCAGCACACTAATGAAATCAGCGTTTCACAAACTTCTGACCCGTTATTTATGGCGGTAGTGAAAGGTAAGATAAAAAATAACACAAAAAGACCGCTGGAAAATATTTTTATAAGATATACTATTGGGGGACAACAAACCAGCGCCACAATCTTTGATCTTGCCCCGGGGCAACAGGTTGAATTTAATACAAGGGGAGTTGAAACGACAGCATCAAATCCAGGTTACGATTACGAGGGAATTCAGTACGACGAAGTTACAATGTAGTAAAACTAATTTAGTTGTATTTATTTTCCCGAATTGCTTCCAGTTCTAATCTAAGTTGTCTTGAATCTTTAACTACGATAGCACTTATTTCATCTAGCACATCCAAATAACCATTCGCGGCACGGCCACCAACAATAATAGATACACCATCCGACAGCAAGTGTTTAAATTTTTTCAGTTCGTGTTTCAGATGAAGATCATCATTTGGATAAACAATACTGAGAGTAACTACTTTTGCGTTAAGATGAGAAACAACTGCTCCAATTTCCTCCGCTGGCAGATTGGAACCAAGATAAATTACCTTCCACCCCGAAGAAGCCGCAACAACTCCTGCGATTAAAGCACCCAGCTCGTGTTCCTGTCCGCGTGGTGTTGCAGTTACCAGTACCGGAGCTGAATCATTTAAAGAGTAAGAGTCTAATAAATTATAAAGAAAGCCTCTGATAACAGAACTCGCAAGATGTTCATTTGCGACCCTTATCTCTCCTGAGTGCCAGAGGTCTCCAACTTTATATACCAAGGGAATTATTAATTCTTCTATTAATATCGGTTGGGTTAGTTTTGCAGAAGCATTCAATAAAATAGATTCTAGCTTTTTAGCATCATAATTTCTTATTGCATGCATGCTATCAGAAAGTATTTCTTCAACAAGAATCTCTGAGTTTACAGGAGCCAATCCATTCTTGATATCTGATAGATTACTACTTTCCTTCGGTATAAGCTTCTTTAATTCAATTGAGGATAGATTTGCTATACCACCGATATGGTGACCAAGATGTAAAGCATCATTAAGTAATTTGAGTTTCTCAATATCCTCCTCAGAGTAGAGCCGACGATTGGTATCTGTCCTATCCGGCTCGACAACATTGTATCTCTTCTCCCAGGCTCGGATAACATGAACGCTAAGCCCGGTCATTTGACTGACCACCTTGATGGGATATTTGTAATTATTTGCCATAATCAAATTTATCAAATGTCTAAATTTTGTCCTAATTAGATGTTAACTTTTAATATTATATGAAAATCATCTGTTTTAACAATTTTCTACTTTTTTAGTTCCAAAACTAAGTATTTGTAAAATTGTCTAACATAATGCTTGACAAATATTCGACATTTCATTATGTTTGTCTAGAAACATTAGACAATTTATTAACAAACAAAAATAGAGTATAAAATGAGCAATATAAATAATGAAGATAATATGATGGTTAATAATATCAGGGAAGATGAATTCATTAAAGAGGCTTTACCCCACGAAGATGCGCTTTATAACTATGCATTAAAAATTTCTGGTAACTCGGACGATGCTCAGGATTTGGTTCAGGAAACTTACTACAAAGCATACAGACACTTTGATAAGTTCCAAACAGGCACAAATAGCAAAGCCTGGATGTTTATGATCCTGAAGAACTCTTTCATTAATGATTATAGAAAATCCAAGCGTGAACCTTACAAACTAGACTACGAGCAGATTCAGAATTTTTATGATAACGTAAAATCGGATCGCGCTCAGGAAAATAATCTTGATAAAGAATTTTATAATGATCTTTTAGATGACGAATTGACTGCAGCCATTGACCAGCTTCCGACAAAAATGAGGGAAGTATTTCTTCTTTGTGATCTGGATGGAAACAGTTACGAAGAAACCGCAGAACTTGTTGGTTGCCCTGTTGGAACGGTAAGATCAAGATTGCATCGTGCACGGCATATGCTTCAGGCAACATTAATGGACTACGCTAAAGACAAAGGTTTTTTAAACTAATTCAATAACCATAAATCAAGGAAATATAAAATGAAAACTCTCAAAATTCTTTTTACTACAATTCTATTAGTAGGATTTAATCTTACTTTTGCACAAACAGCAAGACTGCAGGTAATCCACAATGCCGCGGATCCCGGTGCAGTAGCAGTAGATATTTATTTAAATGGCACCTTACTGCTTGATAACTTCGGCTTCAGAGAAGCTACGCCTTATATTGATGCGCCGGCAGACACACCAATTAACATCGGTGTTGCTGGTCCAAATAGCACCTCTGCTGCTGATACAATAAAAAACTTTAATGTTACCTTAACTGCAAACGAAACATACGTAGCCATTGCAAATGGAGTTTTAAGTCCTGGTTCTTTTGCATCAAATCCGGATGGACGAAGCACTGCTTTCACTTTGTTTATTAAGACTATGGCTCGGGAATCGGGAACCGGAAGTGATGTTGACTTCTTTGTGTTGCACGGGTCAACTGACGCCCCAACTGTAGATGTTATTGCCAGAGGTGTTGCAACTTTAGTCGATAATGCAGCTTATGGAGATATAACTAATTACATTACTGTGCCTGCAGCATCTTATATTTTAGATGTAACTCCCGGTAGTGACAATTCAACAATTGTTGCTTCTTTCCAGGCTGATTTAGGTGGTCTGGGTGGTGGCGCTGCTGTAGTATTTGCTTCAGGATTTTTAAATCCAGTGCAAAACCAGGATGGTGAAGCATTCGGAATTTTTGCAGCACTACCAAACGGAACTGTTGTTGAGTTTCCTTCTGTACAATTATCAAGATTACAGGTAATACATAACTCTGCTGATGTCGCTGCTGGAAGTGTAGATATTTATTTAAATGGCAGTTTATTATTAAATGACTTTGAATTCAGAACTGCAACTCCCTTTATAGATGCACCAGCTGGAGTAGAATTAAATATTGGTGTTGCCCCAAACACCAGTTCTTCTGTTGACGATACACTGGCTAACTTTACAGCTAGTCTTGTTAACGGAGACACCTATGTTGTCATAGCCAATGGTGTGCTTGATCCAACTTCGTATGCTTCAAATCCTGACGGAAGAAGCACGGCCTTTACTTTATTTGTTCAACCAATGGCGCGTGAGACCGGAACGGGTGGCGATGTTGACTTTTTTGCACTACACGGTGCAACTGATGCCCCGACCGTTGACGTTATCGCTAGAGGTGTTGCAACATTGGTCGATGATGCAGCTTATGGTGATATCACCGGTTACATAACCGTTCCTGCAGGAAATTATACTCTTGATTTAACTCTTGCAGATGGGACAACATTAGTACAATCATACATTGCTGATTTAAGAACACTCGGCGGCGGAAGCGCTGTAGTATTTGCATCAGGCTTCCTGAATCCTTCTTCAAATCAGAACGGCGAAGCATTCGGACTTTTCTTCGCGCTTGCTGATGGAACTGTTGGACAATTTCCGGAAGGTGTTGCCAGTGTTGAAAATATTTCTGGTGTAACTCCGAGCAATTATTCACTTGGACAGAATTACCCAAACCCGTTCAATCCGAGTACAACTATCAATTTTACAATTCAGAATAGCGATTTTGTAACTTTGAAAGTTTATAATATTCTCGGAAGCGAAGTTGCAACCTTGGTTAACGAGAATCTTTCAGCAGGTTCGTACAGATTCAACTTTGATGCACAAAACCTTGCTTCTGGAGTTTATCTCTATGAGTTGACCGCTGGAAACTTCAGAGAAATCAAGAAAATGAATCTTCTTAAATAATATAATTGAGTAATGAGGATAACTGCCTGTAAAATGAGTTCTGATGTTCAAATGATAAATATGACACGAAATCAAAGCAAAGACATTATTGAATCAATAAAGCAGGTAGTATCCTCATTTAATATAAATTTAACAGAATCTAATTTTCGAAATTATTATCTTATAGCAACCTCATCAGTCAAAAAATTATAAAATGAAAAAAGCAGTTATCATAGGTTCAGGATTAGGAGGTTTATCAACCGCCTTAAGACTTTCTCACAAAGGTTACGATGTAACTATACTTGAGAAGCATTCAACTCCGGGCGGAAGATTAAACATAATCGAGCAAGATGATTTTCGTTTTGATATGGGTCCGTCTTTTATGAGTATGACTTATGAGCTCGATGAGTTATTCAACAGTGTCGGAATGAAAGTCCCGATTGAACTTGAAGAGCTTGATCCACTTTACCAGGTATTTTTTGAAGGACAGGAAAACCCTCGACTCATTTATAAAAATTTAAAAAAACTTGCTGATGAATTTAAAGACATCGAACCCAATCTTGAAGAGAATGCAAAGAAATATTTGGAGAGAGCTGGACAATTCTTTCACGATACGGTAAATAAGGTTGTAAAAACAAATTTTGAAAATAAACTTGATTACGTTTTAAAATTAACACGAGTTCCTCTTAAACATCTTCCATATCTTCAAAGGAATATGTGGGGTGAGGTTGAGAAGCATTTTACATCTGAAGAAGTGAGGGTGATATTCTCCCTCGTTGCTTTTTTCCTTGGCTCAACTCCATTTCAAACTCCGGCAATTTATTCTCTGCTCAATTACACGGAGATGAAGCATAATGGTTACTGGAAAGTTAAAGGCGGTATGTATCGTCTGGTTGAAGAGCTTGTGAAGATAATAAATGAAAAGGGTGTGAAGATAGTTTATAACACAGAAATAGTAAGTGTTGGTAACAATAATGGTAAGCTTTACGAGTTGATTGATCAGAATGGGAAAAAATGGACTGCTGATATTTTCATTTCAAATTCTGATGCTGCTTCTTTTAGAGGAAAAATATTGAACCGTGAAAAATTCAGTGATAAAAAACTTGATCAGATGCACTGGACACTTGCGCCGTTCACAATTTATCTCGGCATAAAAGGAAAGATAGACAAGCTGACACATCACAATTATTTTCTCGGAAGCAACTTCAGAGGATATGCCGATACGATTTTTACTTCCTCGATAAGTCCGCAGAAACCTTATTACTATGTAAACGCACTTTCAAAATCAGAAGCAAGCTGCGCACCGGAAGGATGCGAGAATTTATTTATTCTTTGCCCTGTCCCGGATCTTCGTAATAAAAATTCCTGGGAAGACAAAGAAGAGCTTGCCAAAAACATTATTGACGATCTTTCAAACAGAGTTGGCTTTGATATTCAAAGCAGCATCATCACTAAAAAAATATTAGCTCCCGATGATTGGGCAAATATGCTTAATCTTTATAAGGGATCGGGACTGGGTCTTGCACACGACATAAACCAGGTTGGTGCATTCAGACCAAAAAATAAAGACGAAAAACTTTCTAACTTATATTATGTTGGTGCATCGACAACGCCCGGTACTGGTTTGCCAATGGTTATCATTAGTTCAAAATTAGTAATGGAGAGAATAGAAAATGACTTTGGGACATTACACTAAAACCAGTTATAAGCTCAGCAAAAAACTAACAACGGCTTACAGTACTTCTTTTAGCTGGGGAATAAAAGTATTCAAACCGGAATACAGAGATCCGATTTTTGCAATCTACGGATTCGTTCGGATTGCTGATGAAATTGTAGATACATTTCATTCACACGACAAAGAGCAGCTTCTTAATAAATTTATTGACGATACCTGGGAAGCTATAAATATTGGAATTTCAACAAATCCCGTTCTTCATTCTTTCCAGAAAGTTGTAAACGAATATAAAATCGACCGCAAATTAATCAGTGCTTTCCTTGAAAGTATGGAAATGGATCTTACGGGGTCATCTTATAACAGGGAGAACTACGATAAATACATTTACGGCTCGGCAGAAGTTGTGGGACTGATGTGCCTGAAAGTTTTTGTTGACGGCGATGAAAAGAAATACAAAGAGCTTGAACATTCCGCACGAATGCTTGGCGCCGCATTTCAGAAAGTAAATTTCCTCAGAGACATTCAGAGTGATATTAACGACAGAGGAAGAATTTATCTGCCCGGTGTTCATCACATTGATTATATTGATGATCACAACAAAGCAATGCTGGAAAAAGAAGTTGAAGCAGAATTTAAAGAAGCATTCCACGGAATTATTCATCTCCCGATTGCGGTTAAGCTCGGGGTTTATTCCGCTTATCTTTATTACCTGATGCTCTTCAAAAAAATCAAGCGTTTGAATGTAGAACAGTTGAAAAGAAAGCGCGTTAGAATTTCCAATTTGTATAAGTTTTACCTGCTGATAAAATCTTATTTTGAAGTGAAAGTTTTAAAGACTACTTAATTGAACCTTACGAAGCAGAGAGATGACATTAAAAATTTCTCCAAACGTGTAAACATTTCCCAATTAATTCTTTCATTCTTACCGCCCAACTTTACAACCCTCAAAATTTTTTCTGCAAATAAATATTTATTTCAAGCACGGGATTTGATGTCTTAATCTTTGCATCTTCGTGTCGAAGAATTAAATATTGCTTAATAACAATTAGTTTTTTTCAAAGAGGGAACTGAGATGCAATCGTGGATTTCGAAAATAGATCCGGGAATTTTTAAGCTTCCGATAAGCCTTCCAGATTTTATAATTAATCCGGTTAAATTCTTTGCAGTGATTTACTGCAAAGCAATTATTATTATTGTCAAAGGCATATACTTTACTGGTTTTACTTAGTTCAATTATTAAATCAATTTCTATTGCTTAACCAAACAAAGTTATCTATTAATAATTATTCTTCTGAGGTACAAAATGAAAAAGTATATTTTTGTAATAATGATAATTCTTTTTTGTTTTCAATATCTGCCTGCTCAAGGCGAGGAGACCGTTGAGGGAGAATTATCAATTTGGGTTAAAAATAATTCCCAACTAAAACTCGTGTCTATGACATTAGAATTGGTTAGCATTGCTTGTTGGGATGAAGATCATAATTTAACTGAGCTATTTACCGGGGGTACTGAAAGTGGGTATATAAATAATGGCTGGTTAGAATTTTTATGTTGTTGGGAAACTAGTCCACAAAATTATTATCGGACATTTGGCTTAGGATTATATAAAGTTACTGCAAAAGTTAATGGGGTAGCAAAGCATCACTTCTTTATTGATTACCGTACAGCTAGTCTACCGGGGCTATTGGGCCAAATTGCGATATTGACTACGCACTTGATTTTGATGTTAGTGCAGAAAAATTTTATTATCGTTACACACAGAACGAATTTACTGGATATCATGCGTTTTGGGATCTAAGACCCTGTGTTTCTCTTACTACAAGCGGTCTGGAAGATTATTGGGATAATTGTCTATCAATGATACCTGATGCAGACAACCACCCAACTTTTATTTTTGGACCTTACCCAGACAATCTTCAGGGGACAATTACCGGATACAAAATTTATAGATCTGCTTCCCATATACCAGGTCAACAACCAAGCAATTTTACTTTATTAGAAACACTAGAATCTGATGAATATATTTATACGGACAATACGGTTACGATAGGAAACGATTACAGTGCGAAAAGCTATTATACTACCTGCATTTATGAAGACCCTTGGGAAAGCGCAGGAGAAACTGATCCAACAAACACAGTAGAAGTCAGGTTACAAATTCCACAAAAGATTGCCGTTTCAGAGTATCCAACAGATCAAAAAGATGAATACCAACTAAATCAAAACTATCCCAACCCATTTAATCCAACAACAATAATAAGTTATTCGCTTCCTGCATCGAATCACGTTACCATTAAAGTATTCGATATTTTAGGAAATGAAGTAACAACGCTTTTAAATGAACAAAAAGAAGCTGGCACTCACACCATTGTTTTTAATGCTTCAGATCTTTCAAGTGGAGTTTACTTTTACAAAATTCAAGCTGGTAATTATGCCGAAACGCGCAAGTTAATATTGCAAAAGTAATTAGTATGCTTTTACAGAGAGACTATCTCAAATTCAGGATAGTCTCTCCGATTGAAATCCTATATAAATAAACTAGGAACTATTATTATGAAATGGGTATTATTATTAATTTCTTTATTGTTAACGGGATTAGCATACCCTCAACAACAACATCACATTCCCTGGCCATCTTTAGCAGATTCACCATGGCCCAATACGCGTGGGGATGCTCAAGCAACAGGCAGGTCAAAATATGTAGGTCCAAGCACTCCAAATGTTATCTTGAGAAAAGATATGCCCTTTGGAATCCTACATGGTCCTGTTATAGGATATAGTGATGATCTTTTTGTTGGAACACGTGCATTTAGAGGTTTTACCGGAGATACTGTCAACTTTTTTTATTCTTTGGATAAAATGGGTAATAATATTTGGACTTTTATAACTGAAGGCACCCGGCCCAATGTTGCGGGCGCTACAATAGCAATAGATGGTACAATATATTTTTCATCTTTAGGTTATTCAAATTTAACTGGTGGTGGTCTTTATGCATTAAATCCAGATGGAACAGTAAAATGGCAGAATGAAAAATTTGTTTATACATATTTTACAAGGTTCATACCAATTGGTAAAGATTATAATCTCTATATGCCATTTATAGACACACTATATATCCTTGAACCATTAAGCGGAAATACAATCAATTCTATTCCTGCACCTAATATTACTGATCACGATATAGTTTTTTCTACAGGTGGCGATACAATTTTCTACTTTACGGGGAGAATTTTTACAACTGATTCAAAAAAACTTAATGCGACAACCGTTTGGGGTGAACATTTGTGGTCAGTAGAATTCCATTGGAATACCCATAATCGTGGGACTCCAGTTGTTGATAATGAAAATAGAATTTATATTTTTGCCGAAGATACCCCTTCTGATAAATTTTTATACTGCATTAATCCCAATGGAACAATTAATTGGAAATATCCATTAGATAGCAATGAGAATTACGAAAATTATTCTTCTCCTACGATTGATAGTAATGGTAATATTATTTTCCCTTCCTCAAAATTTGTCTCGCCAAATGCAGATAGCGGATATATAACTTCATTAGATTATAATGGAAATCCAAACTGGAAAATTTCAATTGGGCATTATTGGGATGATGGTGCATTTATAAATTCCGGACTTGTATGTGACGCACAAGGAAAAATTTATTGCGGTTCAAGTTATGGAATCAGCACTAATTTTTGGTGTATAGACAACAATGGAACAATATTGTGGAAATTAGACCTTGAGGGATATGAATACGATACCTCGCCTGCAATAAATTCTGAGGGAACGCTTTATATAGGAACTCATCTTGATTTACTCTTTCAGGACCACGAAAGGAATCTTATGGCTATAAACGACACAGTTACTTTCGTTGAAATTAACGATAATAACATTTTAAGTTATCGCCTTGAACAAAACTATCCCAATCCTTTTAACTCGACCACTCACATAGATTTTTTATTAATGGAAAGATCAAAAATAACCTTGAAAATATTTAATGCTCTGGGACAAGAAATAAATACACTTGTTGATGAAGAAATGATACCAGGATATTATTCAAGAACATTTTATGCTAAAGATTTACCAAGCGGAATTTATTTCTATACACTTACTTCTGGAAACTTTATGGTTACGAAGAAATTAATTTTACTGAAGTAGAATTACACATTTATTAAGCCCCGTCCGGCAATTGCCGGACGGGGCTTTTCTATTTATGTATACGACTGTTACTACCTTGGAATACCAGCCGGAATATTATAGTCACACAATTACATTTTTGAAATTAATTAAAACTATTAATTGGTGATCAGCAACTAAAAATATTAATTAATCTGTTGCCTTATAGCTTTTCATTTAGTACGTTTCCATTGAAATTAATTCGGGGTAGATACCTGATGAGTATTTTCTCAGCAATGATCCCTTTGGGATTGGCACGATATTTAGCTTTCTCTCTGGAGCAGGACAGATTGATTTCTCCTCTTCCAAAACTTTTGTGCCAGTGTAATGCTCGATTTCCTTTTACACCATTCTTCTTACTCACACCTTTTTATCCAACTGGTTTTACATAATATTAAAATTGTCCGACCTTAGAATTTTTTATAAATAAAAAAACTTGGAGGATAAAATGAAAAAGATATTCGCTTTATTGTTGATTCCATATATCTTATATGGGCAACCTGAACATACGGGTGAGTTAAGAATTGAGCTAACTAATTATGGCACATATTGGGATGTGTTGATCAAACTTAGTGCAATTGGTGCTAGGTGGGATAATAATTATGAGTTAACAACTGAATATGAACTGGCATATGTATATTTAACTAGTGGGCACAATTCGCCACAAACAATTGCAGATTTTGACCATATACTAGACCCAAATGCAGGCGATAACCCTATATTTGCAGTTGGATTATATAAAATAAGTGCGATAGAAAATGGAAACGAGAAATTTTTCTATATGGATTGGAGAACTTCCCACTGGCGTTATTCACTCGATACTTATTTTAAGTATGATGTTGGTAATAATAATTTTAGAGATTGGAATAATACTCAAACCATAAATTACAGCTATCAAACTCTTTGGGATCTGACAAGTAATAATTTAATTACATCCGGTCTTGAAGATTATTGGGACAATTGTTTAGTCGTTACAAATGATGCAGATAATCATCCCAGATTTGTCTTTGGACCATATCCCGCGACACTTCAGGGGACCATCACTGGTTACAAAATCTATAGGTCTGCAGCACACATTCCGGGACAGCAACCAAGTAATTTTACTCTATTAGTAACATTAGATTCTGATGAATTTGTTTACACAGACAATTCAGTTACGATAGGGAACGATTATAATGCTAGAAGCTATTATGTTACATGCGTTTATGAAGATCTATGGGAAATTGTTGGTGAAACTGATCCAACAAATACAGTAGAAGTAAGATTAGAAATACCACAAAAAATATCGATTCCTGAATCTAACCATAATAACAAAATAGATTATCAGCTTGAGCAAAACTATCCAAACCCATTCAACCCAATAACCAAAATAAGCTATTCACTCCCGGTATCAGACCAGGTTACGCTTAAAATATTTGATACTTTAGGTAAAGAAGTGGCCATACTATTGAATGAGCATAAAGAAGCAGGAATCTACACAATCGAATTTGATGCTTCTAATCTTGCCAGTGGAATCTACTTTTATAGAATTCAAATCGGTTCATATACATCAATTCGTAAATTAGCATTACTTAAGTAAAAATTTGAGTATTAACTTGAAAAATTACTTTTAACAATTGATGTGATTTTCCATTATTATTCTTAAATCATGAGGAAAAAAGATGGGAAGGAAAATATTATTGACGGTTTTACTTGCAAACATCCTTTATTCACAACAGCAAGCAGATATTCCATGGCCATCGTTAGCAAATTCCCCCTGGCCAATGATAAAACACGATCCGCAATTTACAGGACGGTCGCCATTTAAAGGACCTCAATCTGCAACTATAAAATGGACAGTTGATATGCCTTATGGAATCTTCTCTGGACCTGTGATTGGTGAAGAAGGAAACTTATATTTTGGATCTTATTATAACTTTGGTGATTATTTTTATTGCTACAATACTGATGGTGATCAAATGTGGAATTATAAATTAGGGAAAGTATATCCACCACGGTCAGGAATAGTGGTTGATTCAAGCAATACAATTTATTTCGGTGCATCTGACAAATTCTTCTACGCTCTCAATCCTGACGGAACTTTAAAGTGGGAATTTGGTACCTCTGCGGCTTTTGGTTTCACAATAACAAACATAGATTTGCAGGGAAATTTATATTTACCGAATGATTCAGGTACTCTGTTCTCCTTCAGCCCTTTAGGAAATTTAAACTGGAACGTTACCTATGAGAGTGGTTTTAGAAGTCGATCCCCTGTATTTTCACCTGATGGAAGCACTATTTATATAGCCGGGAGAGATTCAAATCTTTTTGCATTAAATCTTGATGGAAGTATAAAATGGAAATTCATTTGTAAACAAATTCGAAGTGCTCCAGCAGTTGATAACGCTGGAAACTTATATTTTGCCGATGAGCTTTACTTTTACTCAATATCTTCTGATGGTGAAATAAACTGGAATTATGGCGAGCTATATTTTGATATGTATTCAATACCCGCAATTGATTATTCTGGGAATATATTTGCAATAGCTACTGATACCATATCGCCCTTTTATAAAATTTTGCTCTCTTTTACTTTCGATGGTAATATTCGGTGGCAATATGTCTTTGATGATCAAATTAATGACGATTTTTGGCAGCCGTTAATTTGCGACTCTGAAGGAACAATTTATGTCGGTTCAACAATGGGCTACAACTATTATGCTATTTCAAATGACGGATCATTGCTTTGGAAAATGCCTTTGGATATTGCAGAGCAACAAGTTGATTTTACGGGCACAATTGCTGATGATGGAACTCTTTATTTAGGAGTTCACGGTGCTTCATTTATACAGAATTCAATGAGAACTCTAATTGCCATTAGGGATACAGTTACCTCTGTTAAAGATGAAAATACAATGATATTGGATTATAATCTCCAACAAAATTTCCCCAATCCTTTTAACTCGTCAACAAATATTAGATACACAATTCCACAATCAGGAAGAGTCACACTAAAAGTTTTTGATTTAATTGGAAGTGAGGTTCTAACTCTTCTTGATAGATACCAGGAATCGGGAAGTTATGATGTGATTTTTCAAGCAAGGGATCTCGCAAGCGGAATTTATTTCTACACTCTTGCTTCCGGCAACTTTACTGCTACAAAGAAATTAATTTTACTGAAATAGAATTACACATTTATTAAGCCCCGAAATCCGGCAATTGCCGGACGGGGCTTTTTTATTTATGCTTACCACCGTGACAGCCGTAGCTTACGGAACTATTTCATCGGATTATCTGTTATTGAAAGAATTCATTTGAAGTGTAATTCCATCAGTTAAAGACTTGATTCTACTTATTTTTACTCTGTAATTTGATAATAAATTATTTCTGAAATGAACTACGAGTATCTAATATTTAACGCTATTGTTATCAGCGGTCCGGCATTTTTTGGTTCGCT
>JACZKK010000173.1 GCA_014860115.1 Ignavibacteriaceae bacterium | reverse complement strand
GCACCATGGGTCTCAGCAGTGATTGAAGCAGACGGAAGCGTCCGACCTTGTTTTTTCCACGAAGTAATTGGCGATATCAGAGAAGCTTATTTAGCGGATATAATTAATTCTGAAAAATCAATTTCTTTCCGGAAAAATCTTGATGTTCAAACTAATCCTATCTGCAAGAAATGTGTATGTTCATTAAACTTGTCACCATTTGCCCGACTTTAAAAACTTTTATCTGTGTTTCGGTTTACTTTATTTAGTTACTTATGATGCTAATGTTTTGTGCTTATAATATTGTAGATGAAATGATTCTCTCCCCAGGTTTTTTTATGCAATACTTCCTGCATTTGAAATTTATTTTCTGTGGCAATTGATTTAATCATCTCTAAATCTGCCTCATCCGAAAGAACCATTATTACGTTAGTATTATCATAAACGTTGTTACTAAGTTGTGAAAATAGTTTTCGGAAATACTGAAAATCATCTCCTCCAAACCATGCAAATTCCTTTTCACTTGATGGAGTTTTCTTGTAATAGGGTGGATTGATAATTATGTAATCATATCTTCTGTTTGGTGTATCATCGAAAAGATCAGAATGCACTATTTCAACATTTGAATCAGTCATCTTTACATTCTTCTCAATGTTATAAACTGCTGTAAGACTTATATCTGAAGCAGTAACAAATCCGCCACGTTTAGCTGCAAAGATTGAAATTAATCCTGTGCCGGCCCCAAGTTCAAGAATGTATTTCTGGTTCAGTTCGATTTTTTCTAAATACTTTAATAAGATTTTAGTGCTGAAGTAAAAACCCGGATGAAAGACACCCGGAAAAACTAAAATGGTAACATCTTTATAACTGTAGCTTCTTTCCTTCGACAAATATTTTTCTGATGCCGGATACAGAATTCTAAATGCAAGACTTTTAAACAGGTTTTTCTTTTTTGGCGCTTTCACTCAGTGTAAAATCCTTCCACCTCAGGTCTGCGATATTTAAGCCAGAACTTCTGAAGCGCTTTTAACTCATAAGGAAAATTGTAGAAATCCGATTTGTATCTTAACGAAGAAAGAAATCTCAACGTCTTTTTTTGAAAAGATGTTAATTTAAAATCTGAGACAGTTGGGTACTGAGCATTAATAACAGTTTCAAAATTCAGAATTTTATCAACCATTTCTGCACTGAGCCATGGAGTCAATGGATTTTTTCGTAGATCAAAATTTGACCACTGTGGATTTAACCAATCTTCAAGTTTTATCGGAAATTTAAAACCGGTTTCGGTAACCTTTTTGTACAATTCCGATCCTTCAGTCGGCACAGGACTGTAAACATAAATAATTATTTCAGTGTCCGGATTAATTTCTTTAATCTGTTTTATGAACTGAATATCCTCATCAATCTGCCGCATAACTTTTTCCGGAGTTTCCGCAGGAAGACCTAGTACGAAAGAATATTCGGGTATGATGTCAAATTTTTTCATTCTTGCTGCAAACTTTTTTATCTGTTCACCGCTCTGTGTCCCGCCTTTATCCATTTGTTTCAGTATTGCATCGTTACCAGTTTCAGCACCGAAGAAGATCATCCGGCAGCCAGCTTCTCTCATCACCGTAAGAGATTCATCGCTGTACTTGTTAATTGTATCAATTCTTCCTTCACCCCACCAGATCATATTTTCAATTTTAATGAGATTAGAAAATTCAACAGTTCGTTTTTCGGAAACAAAAAAATTATTATCGTGAAACTCAATCCCATTAGCACCAAATTTATCTTTCAGATATTTGATGTCTTTGTAAATAAGTGTAGCGGATTTTCCTTTCCACCTCGCCTCATATATCGGAACAACAGCACAAAATGAACAAGTAAACGGGCATCCCATACTCGAGTGATACGCGGCGGTCTTCGTTCCCAAAAAAGTTTTACCAAGATATTTTTCAAGAGGATAAAAACTATTCAGCTTTTCGTAGGGTAATTGAGGAAGAGTGTCCTGATCGAATAAATCGGCTTTGGGAGTTTTAATGAACTCACTTGCTCTTTTAAAGATGAGATTCTTTACTAGAGACGTATCTGCTTTGCTTTTGATTGCTTCAATTAGTTGAGGAAAAGCTTCATCGCCAGGTCCGTTGATTACATAATCAACAAATCCTGAGTCAAGAACTGACTTGTACTGATTAGCAGGGAAGTATCCACCCCAGATGTTTATTATTTCAGGAAATTCTTCTCTGATTTTTTTTGTGAATGGAATTGCCTGTTTCGGCTGCAAGCCCGGCATTACAGTGCATCCGAAAAATTTAAAATTACCCGTTGAAAGGTAACTTTTTATTTTAGCCCACGGATCTTTTTCCAGATTCCCGTCAACAAAAACGAAATCGTATTTGCCATTTATTGAAGCGCCGACTTGCAGAATCGAATTGGGAATTCTGTGTTTGGAATTTGCGCTTCTCGGATTGAATAATATAACTTTACTCATAACTACTTTTAATATACAAATTTCAATTTAGACCATAAATTGAGGCGTATTTATTTATTGTATCTCTCATAGGGAAAATATTGACTGGATTGAACTCTAATTCAGCAGAGAGTAATCTTTTCGTAATTTTTTTGAATTCGGATTCATCATTTGCAATAAACCATTTTGGATGTTTTTGGGCATATCCGACATTAAAGGAAACGATGTTCATACCATTGACAAGAGCTTCAGCAAAAACATATCCTGAACCTTCGAAAGTTGATGGGTGAATAAATATTTTGCTTCTCTGCATCAGCTCAAAAATTTCTGTACGACTTAACAAGCCTGTAAACTCAATATTTTCAGATATTCCCTTTTTCTTTGCCAGAGCTTTTAATTTTTCTAATTCAGGCCCTGTTCCTACCAATTTACATTTTAAATTGAAGTTGGTATTCTTTAGTTCAGCTATTAATCTTATAAACAAAGAATAATTTTTGAGTGGAATTAAAGAGCCCACAGCTAAAAGATCAATATCACGTTCAGCGTTTTTAAAATTTTGATCATCAATTCCCCAGTGGATTATTTCATCTGGTATTCTATTCGTAAGATGAAAAAATTGTTTAGATTGATTCTGCGACAATGCAACGATTCTAATTGTTCCATTTTTTGACAACCTTAGATACCTGTTAGAATCCTTCACATCCTGACCCATTAAAGTGCTAATTTGTGAACAGTTAAATTTTTTAGATAAAATATTTCCAATCATTGCACACTCACCAAACCAGAGAGAATGAATTACATCAACCGGATTTGATTTGTGGATATAGATTGCCAATCGGATTGCGTTTAACCAGACCAATAGTTTTTTAATTATTAAATTTTTTCCACTGAGTGGATAAATTTTTATTCCATTCCAGATATAATCTTTGAGTTCATAAGGATATTGAAACGCAATAACAGAGATCTTTGCGGAAGAATATGAAGATTTAAACGCGAGTAAAAATTCTTGTAGTGGAGGAATACAATTAAAGTCATTCTCATCCGCTGGAAATCCTGGAACTAGAAAAAGAATGTGCTTCGCTGAATTCATCTGGTAATTTTGATCCACGGAAATGGTGAATCGGCTTTTAAAAACAATCGCTTAATTTTACCCGAGAGAGAATTTGGCTGATAGAGAATTTCAAAATTAAATTCTGAGAGTTCATTCCAGGTATGATGATAATAATTGTCTGCCATTTCAGGAAAGCCAAGCGATGAATAATAATTCTTTGTTCTTTCTTTCGCTTTAATTGCTTCATCAACGGAATAAATTGCTGAATCTATAATATGTATTTCTCCATTTTCATTAATCGGGGTTAAAAGCTTATTTAACAATTTTGATAAATCCGGGAAGTATTGAACGGCTGCGTTTATTAAAATATAATCGAAACATTTTTCTGGAAACTTTGTTTTAAATATATCTGCATAGATAAATCGCAATTTCCCCGAATTTAATGCTCTTCTTCCCTGAACGAGCTCAGTTAAATTAACATCAACACAAAAAAAATTATGATTGAGTGACTTTGAAAGCTGTCCGCAAAACCAACCGTTACCACAACCGAGGTCTAATATGTTTGCTTCTCCTTTTTCTGATTTCAAATAGTTCTTAAAACGAAGAAATGATTTAGCTCTCAATAACCATTCTGTTCTATGTGGATTTTTCTCAGATGCAAAAGGAAGGTTTAACAATTCTACATCTGAATAAATTCTTTTTTCTTTCTCTCTTACTTTCAAATAAGCAGATTCGAACTCATTTCTAATTTCAGAGAGAAAGAGAACTCCATTTTTAATTAAAATCGGTTCTAATTTAATTTCATCCATTGTGATTTTCGTACCCAGAGCATTCCGGCTTTTGCAGCAATTGATTTGAATTTCAGTTTGAAAACATCAGTATTGATCAAACTGTTATTTTTTGACTGATGGAATTTTACTTCATTGACAACCCGGCGAACTGCAAATTCATAATATTTGCGCGGATAGGTTCTTACAAAATCCCTGTCTCTGTCAGTATTCTTTTCCCACTCAAACACATTCACCTGGTTTGTTTCAATTTCCTGGAAAAATTCTGTTCCCCTGATCGGATAAGCAACGGTAATTGTAAATTGGTGTGGATTTGATTTTTTAAGATGATTAATTGTTTCCTCAATATCTTTTTCCGTTTCACCGGGATAGCCGAGCATTATAAATGTTCCCGCTTCTATTCCAAACTTCCTGGAAAGATTTATCATTTCACGGACCTGTTCCACTTTAACTCTTCTATCCATTGCATCAATTATTCTTTGAGATCCGCTCTCTGCACCAATCCATACTCTGAAGCATCCTGATTCCTTCAAAGTTTTGATCACGTCTTCATTCATCCTGTCAGCACGAGTTATACATTCGTATTTTATTTTAAAATTATTCTTTTTCAGCTCTTCATTAAAACCGGATAACCAATTATGACTGATAGTAAAAACATCATCAACAAACCAGATTGTATCAGGATTATAATCCTCTTTAATCTTTTGAACTTCTTCAACAACTTTGTCCGGCGATCTTCTTCTGTAAGTCAATCCGTAAACTGCGCGGCTGCACCATTTGCAGGTGTACGGACAACCTCTCATTGTACTCACAGAAATTGCATTCTGACCATGACGTTTTTTCCATGCATCCTGATACTTCGAAAGATCAATCCCATTTCTATTTGGATATGGCAGAGTATTTATGTCTGAAATCAAATTTCGTTCAGCATTGAAAATTATCCTGCCAGCGTTATCCTTAAAACCAATGCCATCAATCTCCTTAAAATCTTTATTTGATGTTTGAATGATCTTCTGAATCAGTTCCAGCAAAGTTTCTTCACCTTCTCCGATAACAACAAAGTCAGCTCCGTGTTTCAATAAATCGGAAGCGTTGTAACGTACCTCCGGTCCACCGAGTATTACTTGTGAACTTTCAAGTGAGTGGGTTGATTTTATGAATCTGATGATCTCAAGAACATTCAGCTTTGTCATCAAGTTTACGTAGAAAGCAATAATGTCCGGTTTTTCATTGACTAAAAATTTTTTTAGTTGAGGTTTTGAAGAAAAAGTTGTGTCAAAAATTTTATTTTCAATCCCATGTTCATTTAGATACGCAGATATGTAAAGAATTCCTAAAGGGGGATATGGCTTCATTATCCTGAGTTCAGAAGGATCTTCATTCAAAAAATATCCGTGTGTGAGTATTACTTTCAATATAGTACTTCCTGATGATTTGATCGAATATTAATCTTTTCTTCAAACAATAAATTCAGAGTATTTAATGAAGTCGGAAGTAATACTATAATTAATGGCAGCCACAAGCGTGTTTCGATAATTGAACCTAAAAAATAATGCACAACGATGAACAATGGAGTTATAAAAACTGCTGTTCGTAAAAATTCAGGATGTTTCTTAAAGTTCATAGCTGTCAAAATAATGAATGGAAGTAAAAAAATCGCCGTATGAAAATTTGCAATAAATGCCGTGGTTGTTAATTCACTTGATAAAAAGGGAAAATTGTGAGTCAGCTTTTCAAAGGTAAACCAGGTTGCATCATCTGAATGAATTAACAGTCTTAAACCGTAATAGGTAACAGCGATAATCACGAAAACAATAATTGTTCTGTAAATTTTCTTTTTGTTCTTGAAATCATATAAAAAAAATACTGGAAATAAAAACCAGGTAGTTTCTCTGTTAACTGTTCCAATAAAAATCAGGAGAAGGAACTGAAGAAAATTATTTTTATGAATAGCTTGCAGAGCGAAGATAAAAATTACCAAATTAAAAATATCAGAAGTTTCAACAACGGACGGCCCGAGAATTGAAGAAAATGTGAAGCTTAACAGAACATCCAGAATGATAACTCCCATGAGTGAAACAATTCCAGAAAAAAAGCTGCGCAAATAGTAGTAAAAATTTAATTGACAGAGGATGAGGAAAAATACTTTCAGTAAAAAATCAATTCCTACCATTGATAAGGAAGAAAAAAGTGACTGAATTCCCAGAATTATGTATGGAATTAATATTCTGTAAACATATGGTCCGGATGATGTTTGTTCGGTAACACCCAGCACATAGCTTTCAACATTCTGACGAAGTTGAACACACTCACAATCTTTTTCAAGATGGAGGTGTGCCCTGTCGGCAATTGCAAGCAGCAAAGCGATAGAAATGAAAAGCATCAAAACTATAACTGATCTGATTATTTCAGTATTATTTGACTTCATTCAGAACTTCAATTCATGTTTATTTCAATTCAAAATCAATGAGAAAATGATCTGAAAATCTCGAAAGTAATTTCCGGTTGCAGATTAATTTCTCCAGCTTGTTCAGCCAGGTAAGTAGTTCTCGGTGCTTTTTAAAAAATTTTTCGAGATAAGAGGGAGGTATAAAAAATCCAACTGGCATTATAGCATTGTTCTTAAAAAGTTTTTTAAAAATTCTTTTCAGCTTACTTGGTGAATAGTAATAAGTCTTTAATTCTGCGCCGTTCAGATTTGCAACTGTGCCGGACTTCGACAGTCGTCTGAATGAATCGCGGAATTTTAGCTTTGTAAGGAAATAAATCGTTTCCCATATACAAAAGGAAGACATAATCACCATAATTAATCTTCCATCTTGATGAAGAAGTTTTTTTATTTGGAATTGAACTTCATTTAGAATCTCTGGTTTGACACAATTCAATCCGCCAAAGTTTGAAAAAACAAAATCAAACTTTTCTTCAGCATCGAAGTTTTCGATTTGATTGATATCAAGTTTAAGAATCTGAACCTGAGTTTCCATTCCGGCAGCTTCAATTTTTTTTTGTGTGATTGCCAGCATTTTTTCCGAAACGTCAGTTGCCAGTACATAATGACCTTGCTTAGCAAACCAAATTGCATCTTCACCTGTTCCGCAATTCAATTCAAGAATTTTCAAATTTTTTTTCTTAGGGAGAGATTTTTCAAGGTAATTCCATACGATTTTTCTTTGTGCCGTTCCAATCAAAGTATTGGTAAATGAAACATCGTACTGCTGAGCAATTGTATTAAAAGCCTGCGGCATCAGCTAGTTTTTTCTAACCTTTTAAGCTGTAAAGCATCGATGATTGACATCGGCGAATAATAAATCAGAGCTGCAGCAGACCGGAGTTTTGATTTATTAATGTTGAAAGGATTTAAGATCAAACTTTTAATATTCATTAAACTCTGCTTTCTTCGGTAGACTTTATGAACATACCTGTGAAGTTTTTTATAATAGGAAGGCGAGAAAGTTCCTTTATACATCAGAGCAAGTTCATCTGAATCCGTCCAGTTTGACTTTCCCTTTAATTGATCTTTTACTTTGTCAAAGAATTTAGTGCCGGGTAATGGATAAGAAACAGAAATTCCTATTTCCTCCGGCATGAGCTCGAGAACCATGTTGATTGTCTTTTCAATATCTGCTTTTTCCTCACCGAGATAGCCAAATTGTAAAAAGAAAGCAGGACGAATTCCATTCCTTTTCAGAAGTCTTGTTGCCTCAAAGATTTGTTCAACAGTAGTTCCTTTATCCATTGAATCAAGAATTTTTTGAGAACCGGATTCAGCCCCAACCCAGACTGTATCGGCACCGGATTCTGCAAGCGCAGAAATCGTATCTTCCTGTAAAAGCAAATCAACTCTCGATTGGATTTTATATTTAAACTTCAATCCTTTTGATTTCACCACGTTTCTGAATTCCTGAACCCAACCAGGTTTCAATCCGAAAATATCATCACACATCCAGAAATGTTTTACATCAAAATTCTTCATTAAGTATTCAATTTCTTCCGCAACCTTTTGTGGTGAACGGGAATTGTACCTGTTACCATAAATCGGTTTTGCACACCAGTTACACTTGAAAGGACACCCGCGGGTTGTTGCGATATTTAGTGAAAAGTATCCATGATTGTCCATCCAGATTTTTTTGTAGGAAGAAACCTCTATCAAATCCCAGGCAGGCATCGGGAATGTATCAAGTTCTTTTATGATTTGTCTGGGGGAAGTTTTAATCACTTCTGCTTTTTCCTTGAAAGCCAGTCCATCAATTTCCTTAAAATCAATTTCTCTTTTTTCATTTGCACTAACTAATTCTTTCAAAGTTAGTTCGCCTTCGCCGATAATTACAAAATCAGCTCCGTGAGCCAAATATTTTTCGAAATGATCTGCAGCATCTGAACTGGAAGCAACAACAACAATTCCTTTTTGCTTTGCAATTTCTGCCATTCTGAAAGCGGCTTCACGCATATTTGTGAGACACATTTTCGTCAGGTAGTTAAAGCCATCGTCGTAAATGACTAAGTAATCGGGATTTTCTTTTTCAATTACAGGGATTATTTGTTCAGGAGAATCAATCAACGCGGTATCAAATAATGAAACGTCGTATCCTGCCTCACGCATAACTGCTGCAGCATAGATTGTCCCCAGCGGAGGATATGGCTGCTTAGTATTCCATTGCTTCTGGTCGAATTTGTAGAAATATGAATGTGTGAAAAGTATTTTTTTCATTTTGGTTAGAGAGAAATCTTCAGCTGCTCTTGCAATGATTGTATTTTGCCTTCAAATTCTTGCAGGACTTTCCTCTGAAAAAATTTTGGATGATGCTTCGATTCTTTTTTAGATGACTTAAACGCAAGCTTAAAATCTTCCCCGTCATAATTCTTGTATTTCGTTTTATTGAACCTCTCGAATAAGGCCATAGCAAAGTCATCGAATTTATCACCCAGCTTGTTTCCCAGAATTTTCTCCAACAGAGATTTTAAAATTCCATTTTTTCTATCTAAAATATTTTTGGTTTCTCTCATTGGAAAATTTGGATAAAACTCTCTCGTCCATAAATTCTTATTGTAGAACTCCTCATAAATATTCACTCCGAAAGTTGGAAGCAGCGTAACGATCTCTGTGGCGGTAAAAATATTCTTCTCCTCAATCTCAAGGTGTTCTGTGTCAACAAAATAATTTATGCAAAAATTCCTTTTTGAGTTGAATAGGAATAACTTTTTAAATAGCATCAGAACGAACCTTGAAAACCAAACTCTGTTTGGATGAGTTATAACGAAGTAATCAATGTCAGCATCATCCTCCATAAATCCTTTAGAAATTGAACCAGATAGCAAAATACCGCGAATAAAAGGAAATCTTGAAATAAATGATGAAACTCGCCTGGCAGTCTTTAATCTTTTCTCTGCAAGCTTATTTCCAGCGCTTCTCCGATAAATGTACTTATCGTCATCCTTAAGTTGATAAAATTCACCTTTGCAGAAGACAATATTGTCAGAGGACAATTTTTCAAGCTCGCTTTTTATTTCCACAAGACTTGTGTGATTTACTCCAAGATTAAGATAAATTTCGTCTGCTGTTAGAGGATAGGAAAAGATATCATAATAAGCGAGAGTCCGTAATATGCTTCTTCTCAATGAAGTAAAATTAATTTCGCTTTCCAAAATATTTTTATTTTAGTTTCTGAAAGATGACTTAGTAATCTTATCTTTAAGTTAAGAAAATATTAGCATTGTTCTCAAGTCCCCGCTAACAACTAAAAAGTTAACAGAGGAAATAGTAGTGGGTATGTTCTAAATTAATTCTAGTGAAATTTACTTTCGATGGCGAAAAATAAGACAAATTACGGACTAAGCATATTATTCGGGTTAACTTTCCTTTCACCGGTTACCTTTTCTATTCTTGCATATGAAATGGACGTTATACAAAGAATGTTTTTCTTTTCTGTCTCACTGCTTCTATTTCTGATTTTCGTAACTAAGTTTAAAAATGACAAAGCCATTCCGCTGAATAAATTTCTTCTAATCCTGCTTATAATTTTCCCAATTACCTTTTTGACTGCATTGCTAAATGGTTCTGCTTCTCAATTACTTCTGAAATTAAGCGATATTATTGTTCCTTTATCTATTCTTTTTCAATCAGCACTATTGTTTATAATGCTTGGAGAAGATAGATTCTTTAAAATTGTCTCTTACACAGTAGTAATAATTTCAACCCTGTTCAGTATAATTGGTGTGTGTGAAGTCTTTATGATAAAAATATTGCCACTTCCTACAGTAATGCCACCAGGTTCAATGTTAGGGCACAGAGGTTTTGCTGCAGAGTACCTTCTTTCAACAATTCCTTTCTTTTTAATAGCTAATGAATACATCAGAAAGGAGAAAAAGAATATACTTCTGGTTGCAGCTATTGTAAATGTTTCATTTCTCCTTTTCACTCGCAGCCGTGCCGGACTATTAATTTTACTTGTTATCACTATAATTTATATCGTTTTCACTTTTATTAGAAACGAAAGGGGGAAGAGATTTGGTGTCTTAAAACCTATTTTGGTTGTAATGATAACCTCATTCCTCATTTCTCTAATTCCCGTTAAAGTGAGTGAGAGACCCGACCTTAAATCAACTGCTGAAAGTTTTTTTGATGAAGAGTTCAAGAGCAATATTCTCCGATTGAATTTTTGGGATGCCTCCATTCAAATGATAAAAGAGAAACCATTTACTGGTAAAGGTTTATACAAGTGGAGCGGTTACTATCCTCAATATTTCGG